>CATKHE010000232.1 GCA_949747935.1 uncultured Eubacteriales bacterium | reverse complement strand
GGAAAGTATCCGTTTTCTCATAAAACCTCCCGGTACATGGCGGCGGCGTCCGCCTTGCCTACGTTGTCGGCCACCACCAGCACCTCCACCTTGACGGTGTTGGCCCCGAAGCGCAGCTCCAGCCGGTCACCCACTTTTACGTCGTAGCTGGCCCGGACGGGCCGGCCGTTGACGGAGACCCGCTCGTTGTCGCAGGCCTCGTTGGCCACGGTGCGCCGCTTGATGAGCCGGGAGACCTTTAACCATTTATCCAATCTCATGGGTCTTCTCCTTTCAAAGAGGAAGAGGCGCCGTCCCTGCGGCGCCCCCTCTTCCTCTTTCTGAACAATGATTCAATTAGCGAGCCACAGCGTCCTTCAAAGGCTTGCCGGCCTTGAAGACCGGGGCCTTGGAGGCGGGAATGGGAATGGGCTCCTTGGTCTGGGGGTTGCGGCCCATCCGCTCTGCCCGGGTCTTCACCTCAAAGGAGCCGAAGCCCACCAGCTGAACCTTCTCACCCCGGCGCAGAGCCTCGGTGATCACGTCGATCACTGCGGAGACGGCCGCCTCGGCGTCTTTTTTGGACAATTCGGCTTTCTCGGCCACTTCCGCGATCAGTTCTGTCTTGTTCATGTTTTGTCCTCCTGTGCATAGATTGACAGCCCTTGCTTTTCCGGCTGCCGGAAATATATACTTAAAACCCTTCGGAAATCTGCGCTCACAGCCGTAAGCCGCCGGTCTCGCCTTCTGCAGGCCTGCGGGCTGTAAACACAAATCCGTCCCAGGCGTTAAGTCTCGGTCTTGGCCCTGTCCCACAGCGCCTCCAGGGCCGGGACGTCCAGCCTGTCCAGGGGGCCGGGGGCCAACTCCTCCACCCGCCGGAAGCGGCGAATGAACTTCTCGCAGGCCTTCTCAAGGGCGGTCTCGCCGTCCACGCCGGCGAAGCGGCCCGCCTTGACGGCGGAGAAAAGCAGGTCGCCCAACTCCTCCTCCACGTTGGAGCCCTCCCGGACGGCGGTCTGGAACTCCTCCAGCTCCTCGGCAAGCTTGTCCATAGCGGGGGCGGGGTCTCTCCAGTCGAAGCCCGCCTTGGCCGCCTTGCTCTGGAGCTTGGCCGCCCTGGTGAGGGCGGGCAGGGCCCGGGCCACGCTGTCCAGGGAATCGGCGGCGGTTTTCTGTCCCTTCTCCGCCCGCTTCCGGGCGTCCCAGGCGGACAGGGCCCCGTCCGGGTCTGCCGCCTCTGCCGTCCCGAAGACGTGGGGGTGGCGGAAGACCAGCTTTCTGCAAATGCCGTCCACCACGTCGTCGAAGGTGAAGCACCCCGCCTCCTGGGCCATACGGGCATGGAAAACCACCTGAAGCAGTACGTCTCCCAGCTCCTCCTTCAGATTGTCCATATCCCCCCGGTCGATGGCGTCGGCGGCCTCATAGGCCTCCTCCAGCATATTGTCCCGGATGGACCGGTGTGTCTGCGCCTGATCCCAGGGACATCCCCCGGGGGAGCGGAGCAGCTCCATGATTCGGATCAGGTCGTCCATCCCGCAACGCTCCGCTATCTGAAAATTTACCACATTTTATCTCCCTTATCAAGTCTTTTTTATCTGTTTTTTAAAAGACAAAGAAACTTTCACGTTTTCGTGTCCCGTCCGCCCTTCTTTTACAGGCGAAGCAGTTTCGCCAGCTTGTCGCCCTTGGGCATCAGGGCCAGGTCATCCCGGGAGATGGCCCGCAGGGCAGCGACCAGCACCAGATAGATCGCCATGGCCACGCCGATGGCCGCCAGAACGGCGATGGCGTTTCCAGTGGCGCTCAAAACGGCCTCAGTCTCTCCCTTGGGAACCGAGCTGAGCACCCGGGACGACAGGCCGTATACCGCCCAGGCCGCCCCGCCCATCACGGCGGAGGCCGCCAGGGGCTTCAAAAATATCTCCAGATACCGGGGCCGCCGGGGGATGACCCGGGCGATGAGAAACAGGTCCAGCAGCAGGCACAGCCCGAAGCACAGGATGTTGCCCGCCGGCGCGCCGTAAATGCCCACCTGAGGCAGAGCCACCACGTTGTAGTTGGCGAAGATTTTCACCCCGCCCCCCAGCAGCATCACCAGGATGGGCAGGTTGACAAAGCCGTAGGCCTGGAGGATAGAGTTACACACCAGCATCAGGCACACAAACACGGTAGCGAGGCCCAGGGTGGACAGCAGCGGTCCGGCCAGGGCGCTCTCCATCTTAGGGAAGAGGAGCTGAATGATGGGGGTGCCCAGCACGAACAGCCCAACCCCCATGGGGAAGGCCAGCAGGGCGGTGACGCGCAGGGCGGAACCGGCCACCTGGTTGGCCCCCTGGCGGTCCCGGCGGGCCAGCGCCCCGGAGACGGTGGGGATCACCGAGATGGTGATGGCGGTCATCAGGGCGGTGGGCAGGTTGTAGATGGTCAGGGAGCTGCTGTAGTTGCCGTACAGGGTGCGGCTGATCCCCTCCAGGGTGGTGTGCAGGGCCAGAGCGGCCTCCTCCAGGGCGGTGAGGGCCGTGCCGCCGGACAGTGCCTTCTGGGCCGCCTCCGCCTGGGGAGCGAGAGTAGCCATAGCGGCCGGCACGCCCTCCGCCAGCAGCTCCTTCCAGGCGGCAGCGGTCTCCTCCAGGGGGGCAAAGTCCACAAAGCTCCGATACAGATCCCAGCAGGCGGGATTTTCCAGCAGGGCCTTCTGCACCTGCCCCTGGACCAGGGAGGTGTCAATCACCGTGACAATACCCACCATGGAGGAGCTGAGGGTGATGGGGATGGCGATGCGCAGGATATCCCGGATGATGGTCCCCGCCTCGTCGGGCACGTCCCGAGTCCGGCCGGGTTCCAGGGCCCGGTTAATCAGAAAGCTGATTACCATATAGGCCAGGGCCACCATGGTGCCCACGGTCACACCGGTGATGGCGCCGGCGGCGGCTGTCTCCGGGGGCTGCCCCATTTTAATCATGGCGTAGGCCAGGGACAGGCCGATGAACAGCTTGCATATCGCCTCGATGATCTGGGAGATCGAGGTGGGGGTCATGTTGAGGTGCCCCTGACTGTAGCCCCGGAGGGCAGCCAGACAACCTACGCACACCACCGCCGGGGCCAGGGCCCGGATGCCGGCGGCGGCTTTGGTGTCGTTCATCAGTCCGGCCAGGGCATCCGCCCTGAAGTACATCACCAGGAAGGAGACCGTTCCCAGGATGAGGAACATACTCAAGGCAATCTGAAATGTGCGCCGCACCTGGTTGCGCCGGCCCTGGGCGTTGGCCTCGCTCACCAGCTTGGACACCGCCACCGGCAGTCCGGCGGTGGAGATGGTGAGCAGGACAGCGTAGATGTTATAAGCGTTGTTGAAGTCGGCATTGCCCTGGGCCCCAATGATGTTGTTCAGGGGGATCTTGTAGAACATGCCGATCAGCTTGACCACGATAGCGCCCGCCGCCAGAATGGCCGCTCCGCCGAAGAAGGTATTCTGTTTTGGTCCGCCGACCCGGCGGGAGGGCGCGTCATATCGGGCCATAGGCCGCCTCCTAATTAGTCGAAGATACGGGGCAGAGCGTAGTTTTTCACCTCGGACCGGATGCGGTCCATATCCAGGGTCAGGAACGCCCCATTTTCATATATGATTTTTCCCCGGGCCATATTCATCACCACGTTGGAGGGGGCGGCGGAATAGACCAGGTTCTCCATAATATCGTGGCAGGGGAAGAGGTTGGGGTGGGTGAAGTCCACTAGGATCAGATCGGCGATTTTGCCGGGAGCGAGCACCCCCGTCTCCCGGCCCAGGGCCCTGGCTCCGTTGACGGTAGCCATGGCCAGGATATCCGCCGCGGACAGCTGGCCGTGGTCCTCCCCAAAGCTGTAATTCTGAATCAGAGCGGCCACCTTCATCTCCTCAAACATATTGTGGCTGTTGTTGGAGGCCACCCCGTCGGTGCCCAGGGCCACGCTCATCCCGCACTCCCGCAGGAAAAACAGGGGAGCTACCCCGGATATCAGCTTCAGGTTGGACACCGGGTTGTGGACGGCGGTAACCCCCCGCCTGGCAAACAGCTCCGCATCGCCGCCGGACAGATAGACGCAGTGGGCGGCGACGCCGCCGTTTTCCCACACGCCATATCGGTCCAGCAGGGCCGCGGGGGTTGCGCCGTACTTTTCCAGGCACTTCTCATGCTCCGAATGGGTCTCCGACACATGGGCGTGCATCCGCAGGTTGTGCTTCTGGGCAAAATCCGCCACCCACTCCCACGCCGGGGGGCAGGAGGTGTATTCCGCATGGATGGACGCGTCCACCAGGATCTGCCCGTCCCCGGCGTTGTGCCAGTTTTCATAGAGGCGGATGTGGTTGGCGCAGTCATTGCAGGTCTCCGGGGAAAAATCCGACGGGTCGCCGAAGTACACCGCCCCGCAGGACAGGTTGGCGGAGATTCCCGCCTCCAGCACCGTTTTGGCAATAGTCTCGGTGTTCATATACATGTCGGCGATGCAGGTGATGCCCGAGGCGATCATCTCCGCCAGACCCAGTGCCGCCCCGGCGGCCACGCACCGGTCGTCCAGCCTGCCCTCGGCGGGGAAAATGTAATCGTTGAGCCAGGTGTGCAGGCTGCAGCCCCCGCCGTAGCCCCGCATGAGGGTCATGGGCACATGGGTGTGGGCGTTGACCAGACCGGGCGTCATCACCTTTCCGGCGCAGTCGATCACACGGTCAAACTCCCCGGCCGGTCGGGCGGTCCCCACTGAAACGATTTTGGTCCCCTCCACCGCCACAAAGGCGTCCGTCAAAACCGGCTGGGCCGGGTCCATGGTGACGGCGGTTACGTTGGTAAATAGAATTGCCATTTCAGGTTTCCTCCAATCCAAGCCTCCTTTTGAAAGGAGGTGGCATCCGCGAAGCGGATGACGGAGGATT
>CATKHE010000231.1 GCA_949747935.1 uncultured Eubacteriales bacterium | reverse complement strand
GGCGGCGGCGGTGGAGCCGATGTCCCCCCGCTTGATGTCGGCGATGACGAACAGGCCCTTCTCTTTTGCGTATTTGATGGTGCGCTCCAGCACCTCCATTCCCCGCCAGCCCAGATTTTCGTAGTAGGCCGCCTGGGGCTTCACCGCCGGGACGATGTCGCACAGGGCGTCGATGAGACCTGCGTTGAACTGCCAGATGGCCTCCGCCGCCCCTTTGAGGCCCACGCCGTGCGCCTCAAAGGCGGCCCGGCGGATGTGCTCGGGCACGTACTCGATGCGGGCGTCCAGCCCCGCCACGGTGGGGTTCTTCATCGCCCGAATTTTATCCTGTAAAAGGTCGAATGACATTTCATTGAATCCTTTCTTTTGTAATGTAGGGGCGGATATCATCCGCCCGCTCTATATACAGTTGTTTTTCGGGCGGATAATATCCGCCCCTACAACACGGCCCTACACCCCGTCCCGATAGATGACCTCGCCCTTGACGATGGTGTACTTCACCCGGCCCTTGACCTTCCAGCCGGCGAAGGGGGTATTGCGGGCCTTGGAGGCGAACTGCTCCGGGTCCACCGTCCACTCCTCGTCCGGGTCGAAAATAACCAGATCGGCAATGGCTCCGATGGACATGTGGCCCCGGGGCAGGTGGAGGATGTCGGCTGGGTTGGTGGACATACGGCGGAAAATGCCGGGGAGGTCCAGCTTTTTGGTGTGGTACAGCTGAGTGAGGGTGAGGGCCAGACTGGTCTCCAGGCCGATCATGCCGCTGGGGGCACGGCTGAGGGGGCGGGCCTTTTCCTCAGCGGAATGGGGGGCGTGGTCGGTGGCGATCACGTCGATGGTGCCGTCCTTCAGCCCGGCGATAATGCCCTGCACGTCCTTTCGGGTGCGCAGGGGGGGATTGACCCGGGCCATGGCCCCCTGGGTGAGTACCTCGTCCTCGGTGAGGGTGAAGTACTGGGGGCAGGTCTCGCAGGTGATGGGCACCCCCTTCTTCTTCATCTTTCGGATGATGTCCACGCTCCGGGCGGTGGAGACATGGCAGATATGTACCCTGGCGCCGGTCTCCTCGGCCAGCATGGCGTCCCGCATGACCATGATCTCCTCGGCGATGGCGGGCCGGCCCTCCAGCCACAGCTGGCGGGACACGCTGCCCTCGTTCACCGCCCGGCCCGCCACCATGGAGGTGTCCTCGCAGTGGCAGAGCACGGGAAGCTCCAACTGCCGGGCCCGAATGAGCACGTCCCGCATGAGGTTGGCGTTGTCCACATTGCTGCCGTCGTCAGACAGGGCCACGGCCCCGGCTTTTTTCAGCGCCTCGGCGTCGGTGGGCTCCTCTCCCCGAAGCCCCTTGGACAGCGCGGCGATGGGATACACCCCCACACCGTTGGCCTGTGCCGCCCGATCCAGCACATATTTGATCTGCTCCGGGCAGTCCACCGCAGGACTGGTGTTGGCCATACAGGCCACCGAGGTGACGCCTCCCCGGGCGGCGGCGGCGCAGCCGGTGAAAATGTCCTCCTTATAGGTCAGGCCTGGGTCCCGCAGGTGGACGTGCATATCCACCAGCCCGGGGGCCACCATCAGCCCGGAGGCGTCGACGGTCCGGTCAGCCTCACAGGTCAGACCGTGTTCCAGAAGCCCGACCCGGCCGTGCTCCAGCAACATATCCTGAAGTTGGATGTTTCCCGTTACCGGGTGGATCACCCGGCCGTTTTGAATCAAAAGTCGCATAGATTCCTCCGCGATATTTCCGGCGCGCGCCGGTTTTTCCTCCGCCCGCGTTTGAAAAGGCGGCAGTCAGAGCACAATACTCTAATATGCTCTGATATTAAATTATAACGGAAGATGCAGGATTTAGCAACGAATTTTTCTGATTTTCGGGGTATGCTATGTCCGACGGAGAAGTTTTAAGTTTCTCCGGGAAAAGGGAGGGAAAACTATGTGCAATAACTCCTACAGTTGCCATGGCACCGGTGTGTTTCTGATGGGCGCGATGGCTGGCATGGCCGCCGGCGCGGCCCTGACCGCCACCATGACACCGTCGTCCACCCGGCAGATCAAGCGGGCCGCCCATAAAGCCGCCAAGCGGGTCAACGAGGCTGTGGACCACCTGGCTGACGCCATGGATATGTGACGCAAAAGGCCCCCGGCTTACGCCGGGGGCCTGATTTTTAATACAGCCCGTCCAAAATGTCCACAATATCCCCAATCACGCCGTCGTCGCAGTGACAGAGAATACGGGCCTTCCCGCTCCACTCACGCACCTCCGGAGCGCAGTTAGCGGGGGCGAAGGGAATGTCGGACAGAGCCAGCATGGGAATGTCGTTCTGGTTGTCCCCCACGCAGTAGATGCGGTCCGGGGCGATGCCCAGCAGCCTGGCCACCCGGGCCACCCCGCCCCCCTTGTTGCTGCCCTTCGCCGTCAGCTCCAGATAGCGGGGGTTGGAAAAGATGGCCTCATATCGGTCCCCGAGCCGCTCCAGCATAGCGGCCTGAACCGGGAGGAGCACCTCACGCTCCTGGTGAAAGATTGCCTTTACCCAGGGGACGGGCATATCCGCGACGGGGCAAGCCGTGTAGTCGCAGTTTACCTTTTTCAGGTGGGCGAGGGTGATCTCGTTGGGGTTGCAGATATAGATGTCCTCCCCGTGGTAGACCTCCAGGGACAGGGAGGGGAATTCTCTCATCAGCCCCGCCAGATCGGCGGGGGCTGACTCTGGCAGCTGGGTCTGCTCCAGCATTCTGTCCGTCTGGAAGTCGTAGATGGCCGCACCGTTGGACAGCACCGCCGGGGCGTTCATGGGCACCAGGGGGGCGAAGGGAGCGAAGGTGCGGTGAGCCCGGCCAGTGGAGACGCAGAAGTACCCCCCTTCCCCGATAAAATACCGGATGGCCTCCAGGTTGCGCTCCGGAAGATGGTGGGTCAGATCATACAGCGTGTCGTCAAAGTCGCTGGCCAGTAAAATGCCGTCAAATTTCCCCATGGGGCCTCCTTTCGCCCCGGTGGGGGCTTATTTCAGGTCCTCGCCCTGATAGTATTTCCCCATAGCCTTGGATGCCAGAGCAAAAATCGCCAGACAGAGGATCAGGTCAACACCAATATAGCTGATATTATAGACAAAGGAATAGAGGTAGGGGTTATCAAAGACCATACCGATGACCTCAGTGGGGACCAGGATGCGGTACACGGTAATGCCGCTGATAAAATGGACAAGGAAACGGCCGGCCGCTCCCAGAACGCTGCCCCAGTAAATTCCGCCGGGTTTTCCTTTGCCCAGTCCCGCCAAGGCGACAGGGATAGGGGCCGCAATGTAGTCCAGAATGATGGACACCCAGCCATAGCCTACCGCCCCCTGGACAAAGACCTGAAGCACGCCGAAAGCGGTGCAGGTGACCAGGCCAGGGGCCACGCCCCAACGCACACAGAACAGGAACAGGGGGAGCATCTCCAGAGAGATCGAGCCTCCGTTGGGAAATTCGTAGGGCTTGATCATCCCCAACACCAGAGCTAGGGCGATCATGATGCCGGCCTCCGCCAGC
>CATKHE010000230.1 GCA_949747935.1 uncultured Eubacteriales bacterium | reverse complement strand
TCAAAGACGTTGGCCATATAGTCCCAGTCAAACTCCTGCTGTCCGCCGGCGCAGTAGACAGACCTCAGATACTCGCAGGTCCCCTCGTCGCCGCTGACATAGACCTTGAAGCCGCCCTTCATCCACAGGATGGTCTTCACGATCCGCTCAATATAATAGTGGTCGGCCTCCGCCATCTCGGGAGTGCCGTGGATGAAGGTGTGGCAGGCGGCCATCTGTCCGTCCGCCCGCTCCACGGCGATCCCCACCGGCTTTTTCGCATCCGCCAGAAAGGCGTGGTTAAAGCGCATCAGAGGCATAAATTCCGGGTCCAAAACGGGGATATGCTTCAGCTCCACATTAACGCCAAATCTGTTCATCATAATTTCTCCTTTATTCCGTCAAATTTGTATATCCGGGAGACTATCGCAGTGAAATTGTATCATAGATTTGTGCAACATGCAATCCTGAACTGCGCAATAAAACAAAGTGCGGACGTTTTTTATAGATTTTGGAAGGAAATTCAGATTTCCCGGATCACAAATCTGTCATAACCGGCTCCGGCCAGCCGCTCAAAGGCCGCCCAGACGGGCTCCGGGACCTCAACCGGCTCCTGAAAACGCCCGGCGTACACCCGCAGCCGCTGGAGGTCACCCACCATCAGTTCCAAAACCGCCGTCATGTCATTCCCCTGGTCAATATACGCCTGAAAACCGACCTCAGGGCGGGCCACGCTCCAGCTCACCTCCGGCCACTGCCACGCCCCTGCGGCCCGGGCCCGCCGGGCCATATAGGGCTTACAGGCGATCACGCCCCTCTGGGGAAGGATTCCCCGCCCGGCAAGCAGGGCCCTGCTCAGCAGAAAATTTTCTCCCGAGTTCGCCGCCCGGTCCTCCACAATGATCCGGTCCTCTGGCACCCCCAGCTCCAGGCATCGTTGGCCATACAGCACCCCCTCCGGTTCCTGGAAGAGCTGTGCCGTGTCCTTTCCGAACCCCCCGCTGCACACCAGCCACGCAGCCCCCTTCTCCCGGAAGGCACGGGCCGCCGTATCGGCCACCGTCAGATCCTGACTGCCCATGGCCAGCACGATGTCCGCCCGTTCCGGCCCCTCCTCCGTCTCCGAAAGAAAGGCGAACAGGCGCGCCGCATCCTCTAAGATTCCATTTGGGCTTCTCATATTCCCACCTCCCTCCGCTTTGGCCTACGCCGTTTGTCTCGTTCAGTCTGAGGCATGACGGCCAAAAAGTCAAGCTGGTTTTGGGAGAAAGCGAAAAATCGCTCCGCACAGCTGTTTCAGTTGTGCGGAGCGATTTTCCAGTATGCACAAAAAGTGTGTATCTTTGTGCAACGGCACAAAACATTATAAGACATCTTGACTTTCGCCGCAAATATGCTTATTATCTTATATAACGATTCAATACGATGTATAATTTCTTGAATAATTCACTGTCATCCCCGCTGTTCCGTGTCTGAAGGGGCAGACCATCTCCACCGCTGCTGGCGAGCAGGAAGACTCTCTCACCGTCCGGGTGTCCATGATGAGCCAGTCCGTGGGCAGGGGGATCGACATCCCCCACGGCATTGCCATGCGGGAGCGCTTCGGTGCCATAGGCGGCATCGCCGAGGTGTGTGCCCAGATTCAGTCCCTGGACAAGAAGCAGGACATGCTGGACATGATCGACCGCCTGGGCACCCTAAAGGCGGGCAAGCTGGCCGACATCGCCGTCCTGGACCGGAACGTCTTCGCCATGCCCTTGAAGGACGTCAAGGAGGTGAAAGTCTGTCTGACCATCTCGGGCGGGCGCGTCGTATATGAAAATTTGTAACGCCTAACCGGCCATATTGAACTCAAATCATGTTGAAAGGAAGAGTGACATTATGAACGCGAAAACTGTGATTGAGGGTATCCTGAAGGAGAAGGGCGCTGTCCGGCAAGTCTACTGGGTGGCCTGCGGCGGCTCGCTGATCGACCTGTATCCCGCCCATTTTATGCTCAACGCGGAGAGCGCCACCGTGGAATCCGGCTGGTACACCAGCAGGGAATTCCTCCTGTCCACCCCCAGGAAGCTGGGCAGAGACAGCATGGTAGTGGTGTGCAGTCACTCCGGCAACACCCAGGAGGCGGTGGACGCCGCCGTCCTGTCCAAGGAGGCCGGGGCCGCTGTCATCACCCTCACTGACGGCAAGGGCTCCAAGTGCGACGACCAGCGGTTCATCGCCTGGGTCTACCCCTGGGGCGACGGCGTACCCACCGCCGAGGTGCCCAGCGGCATCACGCTTCTGCTGGCCGCCGAGCTGCTGAAGGCCCAGGAGGGCTTTGACAAGTACGACGCCCTGTGCGACGGTGTGCGGAAGATAGACGGTATTGTGTCCGCCGCCAAGGAGAAGGTCAACGCCGAGCTGGGTGAGGCCTTTGCCAAAGCCTGCCAGGAGAACACATTCTTCTATATCCTGGGCAGCGGCGCCAATTTCAGCCAGACCTACGGCTTCGCCATCTGCTCCCTGATGGAAATGCAGTGGCAGAACTGCGCCTATATTCACAGCGCCGAGTATTTCCACGGCCCCTTCGAGGTGACCGAGAACGGCGTGTTTTACTTCCTCCAGATGGGCAGCGGCGCCTGCCGCCCCATGGACGAGCGGGCCCTCGCCTTCCTGAAGACCCACACCGACCGGCTGATGGTGCTGGACGCCCTGGATTACGGCATGGACGGCGTGGACCTGTCCGTACGGGACTATCTGGACAGCGTGCTGTTCTACGCCATGAACGTGGAGCTGCGGGCCGCCCGGGGCCGTCTCTTCGACCACAGCCCTGACATCCGCCGCTATATGGGCATCGAGCAGTATTGATAGAGGAGGAATATCACCACGGCAAGGTATAACGTCAGCGTTCTGGGCTTCGGCGACAATGTGGTGGACAAATACGAGCATATCAAAACCATGTACCCCGGCGGCAACGCGGTGAATTTCGCCGTGTTCGCCAAGCAGCTTGGCGCGGCCCGCAGCGCCTATATGGGGATCTTCGGCTTCGACCGGGAAGCCGAGCATGTCATCGCTTCTCTAACGGGAGGAGAACATCGAGCTCATCGAGTACCGGCAGGTTATCGGCGAGGACGGGGCCGCCCACACCTGCGGGCTGGCCGACAGCTGGGACCACGGCAGGAAATATACCTGACCCGCCAGGACGCGCTCCCCGCGTTTCCCCTCAGACATAAAATTCCTCCATGGTCTCCAGACAGAGACACCCCAGGGGGCCGCCGAAGCCGCAGCCGCAGTCCACGCCGATCATGGTCCCCCGGAACAGGATCTTGTCCTTCCCGCCGAGCAATCTGGTGGGGGTGTGGCCCAGAATCACCGTTTTATCCCGATAGTAGACCCCGTCCTCTCTTGGACGGCCAAGCAGGAGCTCCGTCAGCTCATAGTCCTCCAGCGGCTTGTCCGGCGAAAAATTTTCCAGCCCGGCGTGAACCAGGACAAAGGTCCGGCCCCCCGCCTCCACCTCTTCATAGAGGGCCATATCCCGAATATATTCCAAGATCTGCCCTCGCTCCTCCCGGCTCAGCCGGTTCAGCGCCTGGAGGGTCGGCCCGCCGCCGTTCATCACCCACTCGCTGAGCCCGGCCACCCACGCGTTGTCCAGGCCGGCCAGGCTCCGCTCCGTGACCTCCTCCAGCAGCTGGGGCAGGCACATGGCCGCCGTAAGCTCGTGGTTGCCCAAAATCGGGAAAATATTGGGGCGGTCTCTCATGTCCCGCAGAATTTGGACGCCATCCTTTCCCCTGTCGATGACGTCGCCCAGAACAAACAAGCGGTCGTCCGAACCCAGCCGGATTTTTTCCAGCATGGCCCGGTATTTTTTATCATTCCCATGGAGGTCGGAGCAGACAAAGTTCAAGAGGCCGCCTCCTTCCTGTCTATCATTTCCAGGAAAAAATATTTGTGATCGGAGAAGGCGGCGGCACGGGGAGTGAGAGCTCTTTCGCTGATCCGCCCCATCAAGGCTCTGTTCGCGAATATGCAGTCCAGTTTTTTGTCTCTCCAGGTGGCTTCCTTCGATGTAATCTCTGTAAACAGCTCCTCGAATCGGGCCAGGTACTCCCCATAAACCGCTTCCGCGTACAGGTTGAAATCACCCAGGATGAGCGCGGAGACCTCGCTGTTCTGGTATTCCCTGAATCTGTCCAGAAGGGTGTCTAAAAATTGCTTTTTTGCCCGCCTGTTGTCCCTTATCCTGCCGCCCAGGGTCCTTGTCTCGGCCAGCGGGACATCCACGCCAATGACGAGAAGCTCCTGCCCCGGGATGAAGATTTCATTCCAGTTTCTCTTGCTGTAATCCGACAGGTTTGGTCTCTCCCGGTCCTCAAAGGGCAGCTTCGACGCAATCAGGACACGGTTTCGCCGGCCTCTGTCCGCATCTCCCCGCCACACCGTGTGCCGATAGGACAGCCTCTCCAGCCCCTCCCCCAGCATCATCCGCTCAAAATCCGTCTGGTACTCCTGTATCACGGCGACATCGGGGTTCTCCCCCTCAATCACGTCAACAATGTTCTGTACATTCCCAAGGTCCGGACGGCTGAAGTTGGGGCCCGCACCGCCGTTTTGGATATTCCATGTCATAATTCTCACAATTTTCTTTCTCCTCCAGCGGTCCTCCCCACAAAATTTATTCCACAGCCTTTCCCTTCCAGCGGAGAAACTCCCTGTGAAATCCAGACAGCAGCCTAGCTGCGTCCTCCCGGTTTTCTTCCCCGGCCCGGAGCAGCTCCAGCAGCTCTCCCATCAAAACCTGTCCGCCTGGCAGGGCGTCTTCCTCCTCCCGCAGGGTAAAGCCGTTTCTCTGACAGTTCAGATAATAGGTGACGACGCAGTGAAACATAAATTTTTGGCTGATCCGGCCCGTGTACTCCCTGCGGAAGCTGTTCACCACCTGCTGATAGAGGTCCGCATCCACGTTCAGGGAAAGCACCTGAGGAATGCTCAGC
>CATKHE010000229.1 GCA_949747935.1 uncultured Eubacteriales bacterium | reverse complement strand
GTCGGCGTAAATTTCGTCCAATTTATCCCGACCCAGGTCGTCGTAGCCGTAGCCGGTTGTGCCGGCAAAATAGCCGTCTGCCACCCGATGCTTCTGAAAAGCGGCCAGCACCCTTGCGGTGTTTTCCCCGGCGATGGCGTCGATTCGGGCAAATTCCTCAGTCAGCTGGCCCTGGGCCTGGGCGCCCAAAGCCCTGACGCGGTCGTTTATCTGCATATTTATTCAGTCCTATCCGTTTTGTTCGATTGGCTTATAGTTCGCTCACCAGCCGCTTAAACACCTTGCCGCGCTCCATAAAGTTCTTGAAGCGGTCGAAGGCGGCGCAGGCCGGAGAGAGCACCACAACATCCCCCTCCCGGGCGGCATCCCGGGCGGCGGCCACAGCGGCAGCCAGGTCCTCGGTCTCGATGATCCGCAGACCGCTCTCGGCATAACCCTCGGCCTCCTCCACTGCCTGTCTGATGGCGGGGGCGGTGTCGCCGGTGAGAATGAGGACCTTGACCTTCTCCACCATAGCCATGCCCAACTGGGTGAAGGGCACCCCCTTATCATAGCCTCCGGCGATGATGATGAGCTTCTGGTCGAAGGAATCCAGGCAGGCCATGGTCCGAGTTGGGCTGGTGCCGATAGAGTCGTTGTAGTATTTCACCCCGTCCAGCTCCCGCACCAGCTCAATGCGGTGCTCCACCCCGGTGAACCTCTGGGCCACCGCCCGGACGCACTTGTCCGGGACGATGCCGTCCACTGCCGCGATGGCGGCCATATAGTTTTCAATGTTGTGGACGCCGGGAATTTGAATATCAGCCAGGGGCAGAACCTCCCGGCTGCCCATGGGATTGGTCAGCCAGACGGCGTTGTCCCGGAGGTAAACCCCCTCCTCCAGCCTCTGCTTGCGGCTGAACAGCATGGTCTGTCCTACGGCGGCTTTGGCTAGGGACCGGGTGATGTCGTTGTCGTAATTGAAGACGGCCCGGTCCTCCGCTTTCTGATGGCAGAAGATATTCAGCTTGGCGCTGGTGTACTCCTCCATGGTGTGGTGATAGTCCAGGTGATTGGGTGACAGGTTGGTGAACACCGCCACATTGGGGCTGCGGTCCATGCTCATCAGCTGGAAGGAGGACAGCTCCACCACAGCCACATCCTCCGGGGTCATCCCGTCCACATCGGGCAGGAGGGGCCTTCCGATATTCCCCCCCAGGTAGACGTTCAGTCCCGCCTCCTTCAAAAATTCGCTGATGAGGGTGGTGGTGGTGGTTTTGCCGTCGCTGCCTGTCACCCCGATGATCCTGCACGGACAGAGCTGAAAAAACAGTTCCATCTCGGAGGTAATGACGCTCCCCCCCTCCACCGCTTTTTTCAGCTCAGGCGTGTTGGAGCTGAGGCCAGGAGTACGGAATATGATATCAAATTTGTGAATCTTTTCCAGATAGTCAGGCCCCAGCTTCAGCCTGGCTCCCAGGCTCTCCAGCTCGGAAGCCTGTTCCTCCGCCCGCTCCCTGGGGGATTTATCACAGACAGTTACCTTCAAATTGGCCCGCAGGAGCATACGGACCAGGGGGGTGTTGCTCACCCCCATGCCGATAACGGCGATGGACCGGCCCCGCAGGGTTTCAAAGTATTCAGACGTGATGGACATAGCACGTCCTCCTTCCATTATTTTTCCCAATAAATCATATTACCATATTTCCCCGAATAATTCAATCAAAAACCCGGCCGATGGAAGAATCCACTGGTCGGGTTTTTCAGGCTCTGGGGTGGGCCTTTTTATACACATCTTTAATCTTTTGGTTGATGAGCTTGGAATAAATCTGAGTGGAGGAGATGTCAGCGTGTCCCAGCATTTCCTGGATGGACCGCAGATCGGCTCCATTTTCCAGCAGATGGGCGGCAAAGGAATGGCGCAGAGTGTGGGGCGTGATGTCCTTCTGAATACCCGCTTTTTCCTGATAGAACTTAATCAGCTTCCAGAAGCCCTGCCGGCTCATCCGCTCGCCACTCATATTCACAAACAGCGCCGCATCATCCACCGAATCCACCAACTGGGGGCGCACATCGTTTATGTATTCGCTCAGAGCGCGGATTGCCGCCGGGTAAAGGGGAATTATGCGCTCCTTTCCCTTGCTGAAGCATTTGAGCACCCCGCCTGGGAGATTCAGATTATCCACGTCCAGTTCGATAAGCTCGCTGACCCGGATGCCGGTGGCGTAGAGCAACTCCAGCATAGCCCGGTCACGATAGCCCTTCAGGTCAGTGCACTCGGGCTGCTCCAGAAACAGCTCCACCTCCTTGCTGGTGAGCACCTGGGGCAGCTTGCGCTCCACCTTGGCTGGGGATACCCCTTTGGCCGGGTTTCCGCCCACATAGCCCTTCACCATCATACAGGTGTAAAAAGACTTAATGGAGGCCACCGACCGGGTAACTGTGGCAGGAGATTTCCCCTGTTTCATCAGGGAATTGGCATAGTCCTCCACTTCACGGGTGACCACCTGCGTAAGGTCTAACCCCTTCCCCACCATCACCTCAGCGAACTGGTGAACGTCCCGGAGGTAAGAGCTGACCGTGTTGGCCGAGGCCTGTTTTTCAGTTTTCAGATAGTCCTCATAGATCGCCAGCAATTCAGCCACTTCCAAAACTCCCAAAATCAAGTTACAGGATCACCCGGGCCGTCGCCCGAAGAAGTACCGGAACCACCCAGAATTCCAATAGTCCCGCCGCTAAAGTTAAACACACGCACACCCCGGCTCGATACCAGAAAGCGCCGTTAACAGAAAGACCACCCCTCCCCTCACCGGTCAGCCGCCGCAACAGCTGCTGGGCGGAGAGGAAGCTGGGCACCCCGGCCAGAAACAGAGCGGGCGCCCACAGCAGGGCAGGCAGACCAAAAAGGACGAAAGCAGGGAACAGACCGCTTCCCCCAAACACACGGCAGAAGCAGGCCGCAGAGAAGGAGAAGAAAAAACCCCGCACCCCGAAGAGCACTGGCAGACCCGCCAGTCCCAATGCGGTCAGCCCCAGCACCAAAGCGGCCAGCAGATACTTTAGCTCGCCCCAGAGCAGATGCCACAGGCTTTCTGACAGGCAGTTCTCCTGTGCCAGCGCCAGATAGTCGGTTAAATAACCGCTCAGATCCAGCGCACCTGCCTCGCCGGACAGGGCGGCCAGCAGACTGCCAGCCAGTCCTCCCAGGAAGAATGAAATTGCCAGAACCGCCAGCGCACCCCGCTGGTCCGACGGCAAGTCCCATTTTTTCCGAATCTTCATTCCCATAGGCGTCACCTCTGTAACAGCCTATGTAAAGAGTGAAAAAAATAGACGTGGAGCTTGCGTGTCCACTTCAAGGGATATTCTTACTATAGCTCCTTCCGGACTTTTTCGCAAGGGGGTTTTGCAAATTTCTCTGTTTTTGCCAATTTTCGAAATTTCTTATGTAAATTGTATTATGTAAACTTTGGAACTGAAAGGGCTGTGGAGCCCGGATATTGGGCTCCACACGGCTAAAATCTGGTGTTTCCAATGCGAATATCGCGCTAGATATGGAGTGGCCTCCCGAAAACTCAGCAGTCGCAGAGATTACAATCTGTATTATTGCAATCTGTATACTGTCCTTCCCCCATCCCAGCGGCGATGGCGTTAAGGGAGATGGCGCACTCCAAACGCTTTCGTTCCATTGCACAGGCCACCTCGTTAGACCTTGTTATGTCGCCATTGACAAGCAGATTGGAAGCGGAACAGCCCCCGCTGCAGTAAAACCGGGCCCAGCACTCCCGGCAGGCCGGGCGGGTATACACATTCTGTTGGGCAAATTGACCAGAGATTTCCATATTGAAGCCGCCGCTGTGGACATTGCCCATACGAAACTCCTCTTTCCCCACAAACTGGTGGCAGGGGTAGATGTCCCCGTCGGGGGTGATGGCCACGTACTCGCACCCGGCCCCGCAGCCCCGCAGCCGCTTGATGACGCAGGGGCCCTGGGACAGGTCCACATTGAAGTGGAAGAAGTTGATGTCCTTCCGATCCTTCAGCAGGCCGGCCAGCCTTTCATACTCCTCCTCTACCCTGTCCAGGTCCTCCGCGCGGATGGCGTAGGGGTCCTCGGGAGGGCCGCTGCACGGCTCCACCGACACATGGCGGAAGCCCAGGTCGCCCATATGGAGGATGTCCTGAGCAAAATCCAGGCTGTCCCGGGTGAAGGTGCCCCGGACGTAGTAGTCCTTGGTCCCCCGCTGGGCCACCAGCTTTTGGAATTTGGGGACGATCACGTCGTAGCTCCCCTTCCCGTTGACGGTGGGCCGCATCCTGTCGTTGACCGACTGCCTGCCGTCCAGGGAGAGCACCACGTTGGACATCTCCCGGTTGATATAGTCGATGGTCTCATCGTCCAGCAGGACGCCGTTGGTGGTGATGGTGAATCGGAATACCTTGTCGTGCTTCTTCTCCAGGGAGCGGGCGTACTCCACCGTCCCCTTCACCACGTCCATGGACATCAGAGGTTCGCCGCCGAAGAAGTCCACCTCGATGTTCCGCCGGCTTCCCGACTTGGCCACCACCCAGTCGATAGCCTTTTTCGCGGTGTCCAGATCCATGGTCATCCGGTGGCCGGTGCCGAAGTCGCCGGTGGAGGCGAAGCAGTATTTGCACCGCAGGTTGCAGTCGTGGGACACATGGAGGCACAGGGCTTTCACCACCGCCGCCTTGGGCAGGGCCATGGCGGCCTCCGGGTCGATGTACTCGTCGGTGGTGAAGAGCAGTCCGGCCTCCTGGAGCTCTCTCAGCTCCTGCCAGCCCTCCTCCAGCTCGGCCCGGTCGTATTGAGACAGCCTGTCCGCCAGCTCAGAGGGAAGCTCCTCCCCCAAGGGCCCCTCCCCTGCCCCGCTGAGCAGGTCGTAGGTCAGCTTGTCCAGCACGTGGACCGCGCCGCTGTTCACATCCGCCGCCAGGTACTGCCCCAGGGCGGTAAAGGTATGTACAGTTGTCAT
>CATKHE010000228.1 GCA_949747935.1 uncultured Eubacteriales bacterium | reverse complement strand
GAAGACCCTGACAGCATCGATGGCCTGGAAATCAAGAAAACCGGTCCTGAGAGTGCCAAACAGGGTGAGGAATTTGACTACACCCTGACGGTCAGAAACACCAGCAATGTGGCGAAGACAGTCACTGTCACCGATTCGCTTCCCAACGGCACTACCTTTGTGAGTTGTACTCCGGCAGTTGACGGGGATACAGTGAAGCTGGAAAATGATGGATTTACCGTTACCTGGACCCCTACTGTGCAGCCCAACAGTACCGCAGCGCTGACAATCAAAGTCCGAATGAATGAGGACAATACAACGGTTGGCCGTTCTGTCCACAATATTGCGACTCTGGAAAGCGGCAATGGTGATACATTGAAGAGCAATGTAGTCACCACCAAGATTGAGCAGGGCGAGGACCCCGGCCCCGGTCCCGTTGATCCTCCTAAGCCTGAGGAATTCAGCATCAAGGTGGAGAAGCGCATTACCAGCGATACCACCGGGATCAAGGACGGCAGTGAGGTGAAGTACGAGGTCAAAGTGACCAACAACACCGAGAAAGATTTGTCTCTCCACGACCTGGTGATCTGGGATGTGATGGACTCCGGCCTGACAATGGTCATGGAGAACGGACAGCCCAAGGACGCAGAATTCACCGTGACCGGCAACGACGGGAACACCAATCGTGTCGAGTACAAGGGCAGCGTTGCGCAGGAGAATGGCAAGACTGCTTATTACTGGCAGCTGAGCGGCGAATTCAAGAGAGGCGCGGTTGTGACCTTGACCTACACGGACGTTGTCAGCAACTCTGGCTATGACAAGATCACCCTGTATAACATCGCCTACGCCACCGGCTATACTACCGCCAAAGCGGAACAACCCACGGCCAAGGCGGCGGCATTCTCTGCGGTGTACAGCAGCGCGATGCAGCTGACCCGCAACGGCTTCAACCCCTCTGATCTCTTTGATGAAGACAGAGACTCTGTTACCGGCAGCTCCGGCGCTGGAACTGGCGCCGGCGGCAGCGGCGGCACCTCCATTGATGTAGAGGGCAAGCTCTGCGTTGTAACCTTCAATCCCAACGGCGGCAAGTGGGACGATCATGACACCACCAAGTCTGTCGAGGTCAAGAAGAATGAGACCGTCGGCGGCAAAATGCCCGCCGGTCCGGCTCAGGTCGGCAGCCACTTCAAGGGCTGGAATACCAGGGATGACGGAAGTGGTACTGCGTTCAATGAGAACACCATAATCACCAGCGATGTGACCGTGTATGCCCAGTGGGAGGAGCACAGCTTTACCCGTGAGGATGCAGACAAGTGGGTAACGGCTCCCGACTGTATCACCGACGGCACCGCCGTGTACAAGTGCTCCTGCGGTGCGGAGGAGACCCGGACTGTAGCGGGTTCCAAGCTGGGACACGACTTCCCTGCCGTCTGGACCGACAACTGCGATACCCACACGGACGCCGGCTGTACTGGTCACACAAAGGTATGTATCCGCTGTGAAGGTAACCTGACCGGCGGTACTCAAACCGAGGTTCATAGCTATGGCGAGTGGATTGTGGATCAGGCTGCTACCATGGATACCGAAGGAACAAAGCACCGTGAGTGCTCCAACTGTGGCCATACAGAAAAAGGAACCATCCCCACTCTGGATAAAGTGACTATCACCATTGAGTATAAGGATGGGGAGACCATCGTCAAAACTGAGACAGTTGTGGTGACGAAGGACAGTGCCTATGATGTGACTGGTGAGATTAAGATTCCCGAAGGCTACGAGACTGATGGAGACCCCCAAAACGTCTCCGGCACCGCTGACACTGATAAGACCGTTACTGTTCCGGTAAAGAAGGTCCAGTACACTGTGACGTTCAACTCCAACGGCGGTACTGCGGTGGACAGCCAGACTGTGAAGTATGGCGAGCTCGCTGTCAAGCCCGCCGATCCCACCCGTGACGGCTACACCTTCAACGGCTGGACGCTGAATGGCACGCCTTATGACTTCAGCTCTCCTGTGACTGGGAACATCACCCTGGTGGCTCAGTGGACCCGGAACAGCACCACCGGCGGAAACACAGGCGGTGGGACCACCACCCGCTACGACCTGACAGTCCGCTATGAGTACCAGGACGGCACTCAGGCCGCGCCCGCCCACACCAGCCGTCATGCCAGCGGCTATCGCTACAGCGTGACCTCGCCTGTGATCGAGGGCTATACCCCCGACCAAGCTGTGGTGAGCGGCCGTCTGACCAGCGACGTGGAGATTACCGTGGTCTATACCGCCGACGAGGCTGAGATTCCCGACGAGAACCCGCCTCTGGTAGAGGTCCCCGATGAGGAGCCTCCGCTGGTAGACCAGCCCGACGTTCAAATTCCCGACGAGGAGCCTCCCCTGGTGGAGATTCCTGAGGAGGAGCCCCCTCTGGCAGAGATCCCACTGGATCCCACCCCCAAGACCGGCGACGGCAGCCGTACCGGCCTGTGGGCGGCCCTGTGTGGCATTTCTCTGCTGGGAATGATCACCCTGCTGGGCAAAAAGAAGAAGGATGGGGAGGCCTAATACCTCTTTCCTCCCCCAAAATTCCGGTGTAACTGAAACGAAGCGGCCCCCAGGGGGGGCCGCTTCAGTCTGCCAAAAATCTTACGTTGTATGAGTACAAACCGGAACAAAAATCCATTTTGACCGTTTATACTATTTCTTATGCGAAGGAAGCGGTTAAGGTTCTTTCTCAGTCCCCGGTAAACAGCCTTTCGGAAGCCACTCCGTAAAATTCTGTGTAAGCGAGATTCGGTAAAGCGAAAGGATGGTACGAAAGAAACCGTGCAGAGAGGCAGGCTGAATCCCTTCCCAACACGTTGTGCCGTCCGGAGCGCCGGGATATTCTAAAGAGAGGGCTCAGCCAGCGGCCCGGTCTGCGAACATGTGCCGGAACTGGCGGCTCAGTCACTCGATGATATTGGTCGTGTATATGATTTTCCGAATCTCAGGCGGATGTTCGTAAAAAGTACTCAAAACGTCCCAATTCCCCTCCCGGCTCTTTACGCGGGAGAGATACTGACTGCGCCACGTTTCCCCAAACTGGAGCAGGGCGTCTTCTGCTTCCTCCAGGGTCACGGCGGTGTAGACTTTCTTCAGGTCAGCCACTACTTTTTTGATCTCCTTCCAGCTGACAAAGCGGGTGGAGGCGCGGATCTGATGGACGGTACAGCGCCGCAGACTTTTTCAAAATCTGCGGCGTTCGCCGGGGCACAGAAACGGGCGGTGTCTTGCCGACATCGCCCGTTTCTGTGCTGTTGTTCACTTGTTTGCACCACCCCATTTGCCGCTGTCCTTAAAAACATTGATTTTACTGGGGTTTTTCTATGTTTTCTTATAGCGACACCCTTAACAGGGGCGCTTTTTTATGCGCCTATTGAGGTGCGGCCGCCTTTTTCCGCCGTTTGGCGGCCATGTACCGGTCTTCCTCGCTGAAAATACAGCCGCAGTATTTCTGCATATAAAACCCATGCTCCCGGGCAAACCGCTGGCCCTCCTGAAAGAGGGGGCGGAAATCCCGGTAGAGAAAGGCCACGCCGTACCGCTCCCCCATCTCCCGGGCCGCGGCGGCGATCCCGTCGTGGTTCTGATAGGGGGAGATAAGCAGGGATGTAGTGAAGCTGTCAAACCCGTTCTCGGCGGCGTATTTAGCCGTCTCCTCCATGCGGACCCGGTAGCAGTAGGCGCACCGGCCGTCGATATCCCCCGCCACGGCGGTGATGAAGGGCCGCAGGTCGTAGGTCCCGCCGATGACCAGCTTCATGCCAATTTCTTTGGCATACTCCTCCAGCGTCCGCTTCCGGGCCTGATACTCGGTGTAGGGGTGGATATTGGGGTTGAACCAGAAGCCGGTGACGGACAGGCCCTCCTCCCGAAGCCGGGCGATGGGCCGGTTGGCGCAGGGGGCACAGCAGATGTGCATCAGGGTGTTCATAGGAAGTCCTCCAGGTCGATAGTGTGGATGGTCAGCCCCTTTTTCATGGCGTAGGCCAGGGTCTGGAAGGTGCCCCCCTTGGGCACACCGTTGTAGACGGCAATGAGCCGGGAGGACCGGTCCACCATGTACCGGTTGCGGCGCATCATGCAGAAGCGGTCGTAGTGATGCTGGACCAGGATCTCAAAGTCGCACCGGTCCAGGATGGACTGGTAGCGCCGCTTCTGTTCCTCCGGCCAGCTGTCCGCCTGGGTCTCGCAGGGCCGGGCGCACTCCAGGACGATGTCCTGTTCTGTCTCCCGCAGGGCCAGCACCGCCTCGGCGCAGTATAAGTCCACCCCCCGGGCCATGCCGGTGATGAAGCGCCGGATCCCCGACACATAAGCATCCTCCACCGCCCGGGCAATGGCCTCCTTCAGCCGCAGGCACCGGGGGTCGGACTCCTCCTCCCCCCAGGGCAGCTTGTCGGGCCGGTGGCCGGTGAAGCAGCAGGTTTTTTCGTGGTCCATCACAGTACGATCAGGTCCTTGGGCGACCGGGTGATATCCTCACAGCCGGTCTCGTTGAGAATGAGCACGTCCTCGATACGCACGCCGAATTTCCCCGGAAGATAGACCCCCGGCTCGGCGGAGATGACCGCGCCCGCGGGCATGGGCCGGGTCTCCTTGGAGCTGGCGCTGGGGGCCTCGTGGATGTCCACCCCCAGGGAGTGGCCGAAGCCGTGGGAGAAATATTCCCCATACCCCGCCTCCTGGAGGACCTTCCGGGCCGCGCCGTCGATCTCCTGTCCGGTGACCCCGGCCCGTGCGGCGTTGATGCCCGCCTTCTGGGCGGCCAGGACGGCGTTATACACCGCCTCCATCTCCTCAGTGGGCTGGCCCAGGGCCACGGTGCGGGTCATGTCGGAGCAGTAGCCCCCCACCTTGCAGCCGAAGTCCATGGTAATAAACATCCCCGCGTCCACGATCTGGTCGCCGGGGACGGCGTGGGGCCGGGAGCCGTTGGGTCCTGCGGCCACGATGGGGTCGAAGGACACCTTCTCTCCCCCCCGGCTGAGCAGCTCATAGACCAGCCGGGCGGCGATCTCCCGCTCGGTCATGCCGGGGCGGATGAAGTTCAAAATGGCCTTGAAGGCCTCGTCG
>CATKHE010000227.1 GCA_949747935.1 uncultured Eubacteriales bacterium | reverse complement strand
TTCGTCCCGGTGCGGACCATGCGGTTGACCACGTTGTTGCCGCCGCCGCCCACGCCGATCACCTTAATGCTGACCACACTCTCAGGGCCCATATCCAATCCAAACGCCATTGTTTTTCCTCCTATGTAAAAGTGGGGTCCCGCAGTTATAGCCTTGTGGGGTGGTCCCTGTATGCAGACAAGATTTATTTCATTGTATCTCAGTTTTTTCCGCAGGTCAAGAGGAAATCGCACATCCGACCAAATTTTCCACATTTTTCATGCTGAATCTCCTGTTATCCCGCGGAATCAAAGACTGCGTCATATTTTTCCTGGGTCAAGTCAATGGAGCCCGCCGCCTCGCCGTGCTCCGCCTCAATCTGCTGGCGGACGGCCTGCATCAGCCGGATACTATAGTCGAAGTCGGCGTTGAGCTTCATCTTCACGTCGAAACGGTCTGCGTACCGAACTGACAGCTGGGTGGAGTCCAGCCGGACAGCGGACACCTCGGCGAAGAGCTCCGCCCGCTCCAGTGCCTCCAGCAGGGAGATCAGGGCGGACAGCCTGGTCTCCTCCTCCTCGGGCACCTCCAGCGTGCTCCCCGCCTGGGGGGAGAGGGGAGTCAGGCCGGTGACCAAGAGGACCGTGCTGTCTGCCGGAGCGGGCTCCAGCAGGTGGGCCTTGACGCTGATCAGCCAAGGTTCCTGGGCTGTCTCCAGAGGTCCCTGGGAGCCATTTTCCGTCTCCTCGGGCTGGACAGCGGCCGCCCGGGCCGGGTCCGGAACGGCAATCCGGGCCACCGCCTCCCACTCGGAGACCGTGATGAGGATGGTGCTGGGCAGGGCCCGGTTAATGGACAGCTTTTCAATGTAGGGCAGGGCGGAGCGGATATTCCGGCCGATGCGCACCTTGTTCAGCGCATACAGATTGTCACCGGTCCGGATGCCAGAGGCGGCGATAATCTCCTCCTGGGTGTACCGCTGACTGCCGGTGACTGTCACCCGTTCCACCCGAAAAAACACGGTGGCCCCCACCGTCAGCGCCACCCCGACGGCCCCCACGCACAGCAGCTTGAACAGAGGGCCGAACCGCCCTCTGTTTTTCCTGCGTGTTCTGCTGCGGTGGCTGTATCTTGACATATCGTTCTCCTTGGTATCAGCTCAGGGACGGATCACAATGCGTCCCTACGGTATTTCCCGGATGTCCGCCCCCAGGGTGCGAAGATTTTTGTCCAGAGCCTGGTAGCCCCGTCTGATATGACGCAGTCCGCTCACCTGAGTGGTCCCCTCCGCCCCCAAGGCGGCCACCACTAGGGCGGCCCCTCCGCGCAGGTCGGGGGAACGAACGGCCGCTCCGCGGAGCCGCCCCACGCCGGTGACCATGGCGGCCCGGCCGGCAATCTGGATGTCCGCCCCCATTCGGCGCAGCTCATCCGCATGGCGGTAACGGCTGTCAAAAATGTTCTCCACAAAGAGGGTGGACCCCTCCCCTCCGGCCAGGGCGGCCATAAGAATGGCCTGGGCATCGGTGGGGAAGCCGGGGTAGGGGGCGGTGCGCACCGGGTGAACACCCCGCAGCCGCTCCGAGGCAGACAGAACAATCCGGTCCGGTTCGTTATGTAGCGCGCAGCCCGCCTCCTCCAGACAGGACAGCACGGCAGTGAGGGTGTCGGGGGATATGCCAGTCACCTCCACCTCTCCCCCGGCGGCGGCCGCACCGCACAGATAGGTGGCAGCGGCAATCCGGTCCCCCATCACCCGGTACTCGGCGGGGTGGAGAGGTACCCCACCCCGAATCGTGATCACCGGGGTTCCGGCACCCTCCACCTGGGCTCCTATAGCCCGGAGGAAGCTCTGCAGGTCCACGATCTCAGGCTCCTGAGCTGCCCCTACGATGGTGGTCAGCCCGGGACAGCCGCAGGCGGCCAGCATGGCGTTCTCCGTGGCCCCCACGCTGGGAATAGACAGGCACAGCTCCCGGCCCTGCAGCCCTTCCCGACAGCACTTGCAGCACAGGACCCCCTGCTTCTCCAGGATCACGGCCCCCAGGGCCCGCAGGGCGGACAGATGCAGGTCGATGGGCCGAGGGCCCAACTCGCAGCCCCCAGGGTAGGACAGTTCCGCCGTCCCCAGGCGGGCCAGCAGCGCCCCCAGAAAGATCACCGAGGACCGCATTTCCCGCATCAGGCACTCCGGGATCTCCGCCCGCTCCAGGGCGGAGGCGTCCACGGTGACGGCATCTCCCTCGCGGTCCACCCGGCATCCCAGCAAGCGCAGGATGTCCAGGGTGGTGGACACGTCGGACAGGTCAGGACAGTTGTGCAGGACGCACTGCCCAGGCACAAGCAGGCAGGCGGCCAGAATGGGCAGAACGCTGTTCTTGGCCCCGTGGATGGCCAGGGAGCCGAAGAGGGGACGCCCACCCTGAATTTCGTAATAGCTCATGGGATAGCCTCCAAATCTTTTGGATTTGAGCTATCCTATGCAGAAAGAGGGGGTTTGGTTTGCGGCGAACTGTCTGCTACCGCATAATCTCCCGCAGGGTCTCATAAATTTTCTCCCCCGCATTGGGGACGGCCATGGCTTTCAAAGCCGCGGTCATCTTTTCCCGGCGCTCCCGCTCCCGCAGGAGGAGGGCGGCCTCGTCATAGAGGGTATTCTCCACGCAGTCGCCCTCCCGAAGGAGGACCGCCGCCCCCTGTCCGGACAAAACCCGGGCATTTTTCTCCTGGTGGTTGGCGGTGACATTGGGGGAGGGCACCAGTACGGCGGGCTTAGCGATGGCGGTCAGCTCCGAGATGGTGGAGGCCCCCGCCCGGCACAGGACCAGGTCGGCAGCAGCCATCACCAGAGGCATGTCATAGATATATTCCCGGACCTCAATGCCGTTGTCCCCCAGCTTCAAACCCCGGCGAAGCAACTCCTCCTGCATCCAGGGATAATCACGACCGGCGCCGTGGATGTGCCGCCAGGGGGCTCCCTCATAGCACTCCTTGGCGATAAAATCTACCATCTTCTGGTTCATCACCTCCGCCCCAAGGGAACCCCAGTAGGACACCAGCAGAGGGCGGTCATCCGCAAATCCCAGCTTCTGCCGGGCCTCTTGACGGGTATATTTGAAAAAGTCCCCCCGGACAGGGGTGCCCGTGACCACCACCTTCGACCGGTTGTCATAGTGCTCCCGACTCTCCTCAAATCCTACCATCACCCGGTCCACCACCTTGGACAGTGCCTTTGTGGTCAGGCCTGGAACGGCGTTGGATTCGTGAACGGCGGTGGGAATCTTCCGGTGAGCCGCCTCGTTGACCACAGGGAAGGAGGCGTACCCTCCGGTGCCCACCACCAGGTCCGGCTTGAACTCCTCCAGGATGATCCGGGCCTGCTTTCTGGACCTGCCCATATTCACCAGAGTGCCCAGGTTGTGGGCGACGTCGGCGGGGGCAAGGGAGCGGTGAAAATTGGTGATGGTCACCGTCCTGATCTGATAGCCCTCCTTGGGCACCAGCTTGTTCTCCATGCCGCCGTCCGCTCCCACGAAGAGAACGCGGCAGCCGGGATGTCGCTCCTGGAAGATGTGGGCCAGGGCCACTGCCGGATTCACATGTCCAGCGGTGCCGCCGCAGGTAAACAGTACGTTCATATCTAACACCTCTCACTTGGGAATCAAAGCCTCTTTTGTAAGGGAGACCCCCCAGGGCTCAATCCTTCCGGGGGGCCGGTATCTGACGCGAAATGCTTAAAATCATCCCCATCTCCCCCAGCTGAATCACCAGGGCAGTGCCGCCGTAGCTGAAGAAGGGCAGGGGGATTCCAGTATTGGGGATCATACCGGTGACCACGCCGATGTTCAAAAATACCTGGGCGGCCAGCAGGGTAATGATGCCAACGATGGTCAGGGTGCCGAATTTATCCCGGGCGTGAAGGGCCAGCCAGTAGCCCCGGAGGATGAGCAGGGAAAACAGCAGCAGGATCAGAAAGGCCCCCACCAACCCCAACTCCTCCACCACGATGGAGAAAATCATGTCGTTCTCCGGCTCAGGGACAAAGCCGTATTTCTGGTTGCTCTCCCCCAGCCCCCGGCCCAGCAGCCCCCCGGAGGCGATGGAGTACATGCCCTGCCGGAACTGAAAGCCCTCATTCCGGGGATCCGCCGCCCAGGGGTCCAGCCAGATGGCAAATTTACGCTTTACATAATCGGTGGTCACATACATCAGGCCCACCATGGCCACGCCCACGCCGCCAATGCCGATGAACCATTTCAGGCTGATGCCCGACACCAGCAGGACGGAGGCCGCCCCCACCGCCACCAGCAGGGCGCCAGACACATGGGGCTCCCTAACGATCAATCCCAGCACAACCAGCAGCACAGCGCCGTAGGGCACCAGCTCCAGAAACCCCACCTTCTCCAGCCAGTTCAGCATTCGGCCGGTGGCGGTGCGCTTGGTGAACCGCTTCTGCTTCTCCGTGTCCCGCTTGCACAATCGGGCGGCAAAGAAGAGGACCACCGACACCTTGGCGATCTCCGAGGGCTGGTAGGTCGGTCCCGCCACCAGCAGCAGGCGCAGCCAGCGTCTCACATAGTTGATGGGGGCGTTCAGGCCGGGGATATAGCAAAGAATCAGCAGAAAAATGGAGCCCGCCAGCGCCACCGGGGCCATCCAGCGGAAGCGCTGGTAGTTGATTCGGGAGACGATATACATAATCGCCAGTCCCATCCCCGCATAGAGGGCCTGGTTTGTCACATAAAAATAGGGGTTGTTGTGCACGCGCTCGCTGGAATCCCGGAAGGCGGTATAGTAGGAGGCGGAGAAGAGCATCACCAGCCCGATGCCCAGCAGCATCAGCACCAGCATCAGGAAGGGCAGGTCAAGCGGCCCCCGGGCCAGCTGCTCCTCCATGGTCAGATCGCGTTTCGCTTTGTGGGCCAAAGAGTCGGGCCTCCTTTCTCGTCGTCACAAAGTCCGCTTCATTCGGAACACCCTATCGGGTATTCCTCATTGCGCTCCCTTGCTCCTCCTCTCCAAACGTGACCCGTTGCGCTGGGCTCACGTTTGGGGGCAGCCCGTGGCCGCCTCTTTTCGCTTACATCGGATACCGGTACATCACCCCGAAGAAGCCCAGAACGCACAGGAGCAGGGTGGCGCCGGAGAAGATACAGAACAGCTTGGTCTCGCTCCAACCGCCCATCTCCAGATGGTGGTGGAGGGGAGCCATGCGGAAAAACCGTTTGCCGTGGGTCCTTTTGAAGTACACCACCTGAATGATGTCGGACAGCACCTCGGCCACATAGACCAGGCCGATGATGGGGATGACCAGGGGGATATCCAGTGCGAATGCCAGACCGCACACCATCCCTCCCAAAAACAGGGAGCCGGTATCCCCCATGAAGACCTTGGCGGGGTGAAAGTTATACAGCAGGAAAGCGGCCAGTCCCCCCGCCAAGGCAGCGGACAGAATCGCCAGATCATTCTTTCCAAACCATGCGGAGACAGCCATATAGAACAAGGCGACCGGGATGGTAACACCGGTGGCCAGGCCGTCGATGCCGTCGGTGAGATTGACTGCGTTTACCGTCCCCACCATGACGAAGGCGGCGAAAACCATATATACCACCCAGGGCAGGATGATCTCTACCCCCAGGAAGGGGACAAACAGATTGGGGGTCAGATAGCCCTGCTCTCGCATCAGCACCGTGAAGGCAATGGCCGCCGCCAGCTGGAGCAGAAACTTCTGTGCGGCGGTGAGGCCCTCGTTGGCGTGGTGGCGCAGCTTCTGAAAATCGTCTATTATGCCGATGGCACCGAAGACCAGAGCGAAGAGGAAGACATACAGGTGGTTGCAGTCCCCGTGCATCAGGTCATCCCAGCCCGCCACCACCACCGCCGCACCAATGGCCAGAATGAACATGATACCGCCCATGGTGGGGGTGCCCTGCTTGGACATGTGCCAGGTGGGGCCGTCCGCCCGGATAGACTGTCCGGCCTTCAGCCGGCGCAGCAGCGGAATCAGAAGCTGTCCCACAATGGCGGCCACGCCGAAGGCCACAATGAAGCTGAGGATATATGTCATGGTAACCCCTCCCGGTTTCTCTCTTTTGAATCACACAAGGCAGCCGATTATATCATATCTGCCGGAACTTTTCCAGTCATTTTTTGTCCCTCATCCACCTGCTTGAACCACTCCGCCACGATCTCCCGCTCGTCCATGGGGTACTGGATGCCGCCGGTCTCCTGATAGGTCTCGTGACCCTTGCCCGCCAGGACGATGACGTCCCCAGGCCTGCCCTGGGACAGGGCCCAAGCGATGGCCATCCGACGGTCGGGCTCCACATGGAGTCCGGCCGCCGCCCCCTCCATCCCGGTCAGAATGTCACCAATGATGACCTGTGGGTCCTCGGTGCGGGGATTGTCGGAGGTTACCACCGCCACGTCGGCCAGTTCCCCTACAATGGCTCCCATGATGGGCCGTTTACTCCGGTCCCGGTCACCGCCGCAGCCGAAAAGACAGAACAGCCTGCCGGCGG
Source organism: uncultured Eubacteriales bacterium (assembly GCA_949747935.1). The sequence goes on along the minus strand of CATKHE010000227.1, from coordinate 5,322 downwards.
TAAACTCCCGGGCGGTGGTGAGGATATTCTCCAGGGCGTTGGGGGTGTGGGCATAGTCGATAATTACGGTGTAGGCCCTGGGAACGGGCACCACCTCCACCCTACCCTTTACCCCCTTAACCCAAGGCATCGCCCGGGCCATCGTCTCCAGCTCCAACCCCAGACACAGTCCGGCGGACAGAGCCGCCAGGGCGTTGTAAATAGAGAAACCGCCGGGGATGGGCAGATGAACCCTGGCAATCCTGCCCAGGGTAAGGGCCTCAAATTCCACATGACTGGGAAACAGGCGGATATTATGGGCAGTGAGGTCCGCCCTGTCCTTATTTTCTGAATAGGTGAAAGTGGGGCAGTCCACATGCTTTAGATACCAGCGGCCCGCCTCGTCATCCAGATTGAGGACAGCCCGCCGGCACTGCCCAAACAGCAGGCCCTTGGCGTCCCGGTACTCCTCCATAGTGTGGTGGTAGTCCAAGTGGTCCTGGGTCAGGTTGGTAAACACACCCGCGTCGAAAGTGAGCCCTGCCGTACGGCGCTGGACCAGGGCGTGGGAGGAGACCTCCATCACCACATACGTGCAGCCCCCGTCGGCCATTTGGCGCAGAAGAGACTGAAGCTCATAACTCTCCGGAGTGGTGCGGTGGGCAGGCAGCTCCCGACCGCCAATCATGTTCCGGTTGGTGCCCACCAGCCCCACCTTGACCTCCAGCACCCGCTCCAGCAACTCCTTGAGCAGGTTGGTCGTAGTGGTCTTGCCATTGGTGCCGGTGACGGCCACCAGGGTCATTTCATCCCCAGGGCGGCCAAACCAGTTGGCCGAAACCAGGGCCAGAGCCAGACGGGTATCCTCCGCCGTCAGCCAGGGACCTGGCTCCTCCGGGGGCCGCTCGCACAGCACGGCGGCAGCTCCCCTGTCCAGAGCGTGCTGAATATACAGGTGACCGTCCGTCTTGTCACCAGTCAGGGCTACAAAGAGTGCGCCAGGCTCCAGGGTACGGGTATCATAGGATATGGAAGATATTTCCATATCCGACGTGAGGCTTCCCCCCGTGAGGGGGACGCCGGCCAAAAGGTCGCGCAGGATCATGGTGTCACCCCTCAAAGGGCGGGTTTCATTCTATATAAGATTTGCTTTTAAACCTTTTATCCGGGAAGAGGGTCATGGTCAATCCTCTACCACGTTGAAGAACTTCACATCCACCACCGTGCCCATTGTGGCTATCTCTCCGCCAGCTACACTTTGGCTGGCAGCGGTGGTGGTGTTTCCGTAGTACACCGAGACTCCCGAGGCCCGCATGAAGAAGCCCTTCTTCTCCAAGGCGGCTTTAGCGGCTTCATAGGTCATGCCAGTGACATCGGGAACAGCGGCGCTCTCCTCTGGAACAGCGTCACCCAGATAGAGGATCACAGTAGACCCGCCGGGGATACTGGTTCCGGCGGCGGGAACCTGCCGGGAGACGGTGCTTCCCTCGCCAATGGTGCGGAATTTCAGGTTTTTCTTGTTCAGGTCGGCCTCCGCGTCTGCGAGGGACTTTCCGGTCACCTTGGGTGTGGAAACATCCACCGCAGCGGATTCATCCGCATTATAGACCTTTTCCACCCCCATATAGTCCAAAATCTGGGCGATAAGGGGGCCGGCCTTCCGGGCGGCCATGCTGCCGCCGCTGATGTAGATGCCGGTGGTGGACCAGTCGCAGCTCACCCCCAGTTCCCTGGGCTCCGGCCTGTCGTAGGCGATAAGGACGATGACCTGGGGGTCGTCGGCGGGGGCATAGCCCATAAAGGAGACGATGGTGCGGTCCTTCTCTCCCGTCTCGGAGGAGCCCGTCTTACCGCCGATGCGGTAGCCGGACACATAGGCGTTTTTGCCGGTGCCCTTGGACACCACCTGCTCCAGGATATCCGCCGCCCGCTGGCTGGTCTGCTGGCTGACCACCTGCCGGACCACCTCGGTCTGGGTGTTTTGGATGACGGTGCCGTCCTGGGCGGCCACCGTCTGGACCACATAGGGCTTTACCAGATTTCCTCCATTGATGACAGCGGCGAATCCGCAGATCATCTGGAGAGGAGTGACCTCAAAATTCTGACCGAAGGAGGCCACCGCAAGGTCCACGTTGCTCATCTTCTCCCGGTCCCAGATGGCTCCGGTGGTACTGGCCTCGCCAGGCAGGTCGATCCCTGTCCGCTCACCCAGTCCGAAGGCCAGGAAGTAGTCGTAGAAGCGCTCCTTGCCCAGCCGGCTGCCGATCTCTATGAAGGCGGGGTTGCAGGAGTTGCCCACCGCCTCGGCCAGGGTCTGGGAGCCGTGACCCTGCCGCTTGGAGCAGTGGATAGCCTTCGGATAGCCGGGCACCATGACGGAGCCGGAACAGAAAAAGGTGTCATTCTCATTCACCAACCCCTCCTCGAAGGCGGCGGCCAGCACCAGAGCCTTGAAGGTGGAGCCCGGCTGATATCGGGAGTCGACAGCCTTGCTGCGCCACTGGGCGTTCCGGGCGGCGGCTACAGCCTGACTTTGTGCCTGGGACATCAACTCGCTGTCGGTGAGGCCGTCTGTATTGCTGGATTTCAGCTGCTGGTAAATGGAATCTGTATCCTGCTGAATCTGTCCATTCAGCAGATCATTGATCACCAGCGAGTAACTGTTGGGGTCGAAGTCCGGAGAGCTGGCAATCCCCAGGATTGCCCCGGTCTTGGGATTCATGGCAATGCCGAAGGCGCCGTTCCGCACATCGAACTCCTCAATCCCCTCCTCCAGCGTCTTTTCAATATAGGCCTGGATGGTGGCATCAATGGTCAGAGTCAGGTCGTAGCCATCCACCGCGTCAATATACTCAGCGTAGGTGTTAAACCGCTCGCTTCCTCCGGCGGTGCGGGTGGTATACACCCGGCCGGGAGTGCCCTCCAGAAGATCGTTGTACACCGCCTCAATCCCGTAGGCCCCTCCTTCCGAGTTGACAAAGCCCAGCGCCTGAGCAGCCAGGCTGGAATAGGGGTAGTAGCGCTTGGTGCTGGTAATCAGGTAGAGGTAGGAGGCGGTCTTGTTCTCGGTGATATACGTCTGAAAAACCGCCTTGTCCTCCTCCTCAATATCCACCTTGACCTCCCAGTAGGCGGCCTTGGTGTTGTGGACCTGCCGGACCACCTTCTCCCGGTCCAGATTAGGGACCAGGGTCATCAGATCTTCCACCATCTGGTCCTGCCGCTCCGCCACCCTGGCCTCATAGACAGAGGTCTCCAGCAGCTTCCCCTTTTCATCCTTGTTGGATACGCTCTTGACCAGATCCACCGGTGACAGAATCAGCTTATATACCGTGGCTGACATCGCCATTACGTTTCCGCCGCGGTCGTAGATATTTCCCCGGCTGGCGGAAATGGAAAAATCCAGCTTCTGCTGCTTCGCCGCCAGCGCCTGATACTCAACATGGTGGACAATCGCAATGTCCCAGAGCCTCCATCCAATGGGAATGAACATCCCTATGCCGCACACCGCCATTAAAAACAGCGTCCGGCGGAAAATTGACCGTTTTGAATGTGTGCCCCGGGTGGCGTTAGTTGGGGTGCCCGCCCAGCTGAGGCCGTGCTCATATCTCCTTCTTGTTCCCATAAAAAAGGTCCCCCTTGCGGAAAAGGGCGCAAGAAATTTTCTTTCTTGCGCCCGCAGTTCTCTCTTAATTTGCCGGTGAGCTTGTGCGCTTCGACCCAGCCGACCTGTTGTAACTCTATGTCCGGGTCAGCGGAAATATTCTATGATGCTCCCAAATACGTTTCCGATCCCGTCCATCAGGGTCTTCAGGCCAGAGCCGACCGTCTCCTCCTGGTGGAGGGTGACTGTGTCTGGGGCGGACAGATCAATGTAGACCACCTGCTCGCTGCTGGGCCGGACCATGCTGTCCCCTACCGCCTCCTGGATCGTCTTCATATCAAAGACCTTCTCATACTGGGCGGAGAGGGTGGCATTCTCGCTTTTCAGCTCGGACAGCTCACGGCGCAGGGCCACCATTTCGTCGTTGGCCACCGTCAGCTGGGCGTAGCTGGTAATCAGCATAACGGCAAAAACGGCCACAGCCAGGAAGCCTACCACCGCGAAGGGAGCGACCTGTCCGGCCTGCCGGACCTCTACCCTGGCCCGCTCGTGGCGGCGGACCTGCTCCCTCCGCTTGGGCTGGGGCGCAGGTGCCCGGTGCAGCTCCTCCTCCCTCCGGGGGGCGCGGACGGCGTTTCCGTCGTAGGCCGGAGCATAGGCCACACTGCCGTAGGTGCTGTATGAAGTTGTATTCCGGCGGCGGTTGGCGGCCATAGCATGTTCTCCTCAGTTCATAATTTCTCCGCCACACGCAGCTTCGCGCTGCGGGCGCGGGGGTTCTCTTCGATTTCCTCCTTGCTGGGAAGGACAGGCTTTCTGTTCACCAGCCTGATGTCCGGCGTCCTTCCGCAGACACACACGGGAAAGTCCGGCGGACAGGTACAGCCCCGGGCGAAGCCAGCCAGGCCGGTCTTCACGATGCGGTCCTCCAGGGAATGGAAGGTGATGACAGCCAGCCGTCCCCCCGGGCGAAGCCGGGGTACAGCCCGCTGAAGCATTCGGTCCACACTGGACAGCTCATCGTTCACAGCGATGCGGATGGCCTGGAAGGTCCGTTTGGCCGGATGCTGCTTCTCTCTTAAAGCTTTCCCCGGCATGGCGCTTTTAATGATCTCCACCAGCTCCAAAGTGGTTTCGATAGGCTTGTCCACCCTGCGGCGGACAATGGCCCCGGCAATCTGGGGGGCGTATCGCTCCTCGCCGTACTGGGAAATAATCCGCCGCAGCTCCTCCTGAGACCAAGTGTTGACCACACCAGCGGCGGTAAGGCCCTCCTCCCGGTCCATACGCATGTCCAGGGGGGCGTCCGCCATATAGGAGAAGCCCCGGCTGCCGTCGTCCAGCTGGGGAGAGGAAACGCCCAGGTCAAAGAGCATTCCATCCACAGCCGGCATAGACAGCTCGTCCAATATACCGTCCACCCGGTCGAAATTGCTGTGGACTAACGTCACCCGGTCCAGCCAGGGGGCCAGCCGCTCCCGGGCGGCGTCCAGCGCCGCCTGATCCCGGTCCACACAGATGAGCCGTCCGGCGGTCAGCCTCCGAACAATCTCGCGGCTGTGGCCCGCCCGGCCCAGGGGGCCGTCCAGATAGACCCCGTCGGGGCGGATATTCAGCGCCTCAACGCATTCGTCCAGCAGCACAGGGCGGTGGGTAAACTCACTCATATCAGAACCCCAACTCAGCCATACAGGCGGCCATCTTCTCAGGGGTCATCTCTTCCTCCTCCTGGGCGTTCC
>CATKHE010000226.1 GCA_949747935.1 uncultured Eubacteriales bacterium | reverse complement strand
CACCGCCCAGAACGATCTGGCCAACCTCGTCACGCTGCTGCTGGGCATCACCATCTCCTTCTCCATGAAGGCGGACCAGTTCGTCCGGCCCGAGACCTTCATGATTATGGGCCTGGGCCTGGTGGCCTTTGTGCTGGATTCCGTGGTGGGCGTGCTGTTCGTCAAGGCGCTGAACCTTTTCACACCCAGGAACAAAATCAACCCCATGGTGGGGGCGGCGGGCATCTCCGCCTTCCCTATGTCCTCCCGGGTCATCGAGAAGCTGGGACAGGAGGCCGACAGCCAGAACCATCTGCTGATGCACGCCATCGCCGCCAATGTGTCCGGGCAGATCGCCTCGGTGGTGGCAGGCGGTGTGGTGCTGCAATACTTTGCCAATCTGGGCTGACAGGAGGAGAACGCTATGAGTGAAAATTTGATTGGCGCCCTGGAGATGCTAGGGCAGGGGATGCTGGGCATCTTCGTGGTGCTGGGCATCATCGCCCTGCTGGTTGTGCTGATGGGGAAGCTGGGCGGCGGAAAGTAACCGGCGCGCGCAATGCGTAAGGCTAAATCACCTTACAGCCAGTCCGCCACCACATCGGCCAGTCCCGCAGGGCCGACCCGGTTGTCCACCAGGAGGGTGAGCAGCTCGTCGATGCGGGCGGCATTGGTGGTGATGGCTGAGATGGTGGTCTCGTCTCCAGCTTCCTCAGCAATTCGAACGCCGTAGCTTTCAAAGAACAGACGAGAGGTTTCCTCCTGGTCAATCGTCAGAAAATAGTGGAAACAGCGATCCTTTCCAACTTGATCCCGGCATTGACGGGTGGCAATCTTTAGCTCCATGATGTAGTGGCCTCCTTCTTGTTTTTTAATTAACAGCCACATTATATAGTGTTTGTTCTTTTGGGGAAAGAGAAAGATATCGCAGAAAAATGTCTCAAACGACCTGTTTCGGCAAAGAGAGTGACGACTGCTGGAGGATGTGGTCGCAGGGAGAGAAATTATCAGGAAACATTCAAAAAATGACAAAATCCATCTGTAAAGGTAATTCCCATTACAGATGGATTTTCCATTTTGGAGGTTACAGCTTAAAATCCTCAGTGCTCAAATGGGCGGCGGAAAGCTTAGCCGGACGTGGCGGCACCCGCTTCAGCGGGTCATACAGAAAGGACCCGCAGTGGGAGCCGGCGGACATGACCCCCCGCTTGGAGCAGACCACCTGTCCGGGGTCTAATTCACGTCCCCGGGCACAGTAGGCACAGCGGGGCTCTATGGAGGTTTGAAACAGCTTGATGTCGGCTCACTCCTTACATGTAGAATAGCTGAAAAGCATTATACTACATTCCGCCGCCCTTTTCCACTGTTTTTTTGTACCACGTAAACGGTGAGCGCTAAAAATACCAGCCACATCCCCCAGGCGGCCGCGGCGGAGAGAGTGAGAGCCCGCTGAAAGTCCAGCTGAGCGATGGCCTCGGTCTGCTCCGCCAGGTAGACGGAGGCCGGGCTGCTCAGCGGGATGACGCGGAGCAGCGCCGCGGCCAGCAGGGCGGAGATGCCGCCATGAAGCAGCTTTCCCAGTACATAGGTCCCCATAGACAGCCCGCTGTCGCCCAGGAAGGCCAGCACCTGACAGTGGATGGACACCCCGGCCCAACCCAGCATGAAGGCCGCCATGGACAGCCGTCCTGACAGAGAGCCGCCGGTGAGGGAGGACACCCCCGAGGACACCTCCACCAGGCCGGTGAGCAGCCGCTCCGCCCAGGTCTGATCCATCCCCAGGGGGGCCAGCAGAGCGGACAGCAGCCGGGCGGCTCCCGCCAGAATCCCGGCATGGGCCAAGATCCGCAGAAACACGGTAAAAAACAGAATGAAAGCGCAGATATTCAAGGTAGACTGCAGTGCGCCTGTGATGGACTGCGTGAAGGCCTGCGGGAAGCTGGCGGTCTGGAATTGGGGCCCCTGCCGGCCCCGGTATTCGGCTCCCTCGCCGGGCTTATAGAATCGGAACAGGAATCCGACGGCCAGAGAGGCCAGCAGGTGGGCCAGATAGAGGAGCAGTCCCGCCGCCCCGCTGCCGAAGATGCCCGCCCCCACCACGCCCAGGATGAAGGCGGGGCCGCTGTTATTGCAGAAGGCCAGCATCCGCTCCGCTTCGGTGCGGGAGCATTGGCCATTCTCATAGATCTGGATGGCGGTCCGGGCCCCCACCGGATATCCGCCCACAAAGCCCAGAGCCAGGGCGGCGGCGCAGTTTCCGTTGACCCGGAAAAGGGGAGCCATTACCGGCTCCAGCAGCCTGCCCAGATATCGGGACATGCCCAGCTTTACCACCAGGGAGGACAGGACAAAAAAGGGGAACAGGGAGGGCAGAATCACATTGCCGCATAGGGTAATCCCGTCCCGCATGGCGGACATGGCCTGCTCGGGCCACAGCACCAGGGCCAGGGTGGCCCAGAGCAGACCGGCGCCCAGCAAAATATCCCGATACTGGGCCTTGCCTACAATTTTCCCCATGACCGCGCCTCCCCAGAGAAATTCCTTTGCAAGGATATGCGGGGGAGAGGGAATTTTTGCCTGTCCAGGGCAATAAAAATCCACCGGCGTGGCCCTTTGACGTGGGAAAGGCCCGCCCCAATGGGGCGGGCCTTCGTGCTCAGTCGCTGTAGGGCTTGTCGGTCTCGATGAAAACGCCCCGCTCAGCGGTCCAGCCCACATAGAAGTCCAGGGCCTTGCCCAGGTCCCGCAGACGGAAGAAGTTGTTGCCCTCGATCTTATAGGCGGTCAGGTCCGCTTTGACGCCGTTTGCCTTGCAAAGGAAACATAATGCCATCATGCTTTTACCACAACCAATCCCGTTTTTCAATATGTTGGGTGCATAGTGTCGGGGGAAAATTTACAGGAAATGCCCATCCTCCGAAGAAAACAATTGCAGGCAATTGGATTATACAGTATAATAGGCGGGAACAAAAGGAGGCGGACGGCTATGGAACAGCATGAGATCACGCAGGTAGGGCCGCTGCTGGATGGGCAGGGAAATCTCCGGGAGCCGGGCTTTGCCAGAAGGCTGCTGCCCGTCTACGACCGGAATCAGATAAAGGTTTCCGGACTGCGGATCAAGGAGTGGGACTACTATCTGGTGATGAACGGCCAGTTTGCCCTGGCCCTGACCATTGCGGACAACGGCTATATGGGGATGGTTTCCATCTCTTTTCTGGATTTTTGGGAGAACAAGCAGATAACCAGAAGCCCCATGCGGCTGATGCCTATGGGAGGGACCGGACTGCCCCGGAGCTCTCTGGAGGGGGACAGCGCCTCTTCCGGAAAAGGATATTCTCTTCTGTTTCGCCGGGGAGAGGACGGCAGGACCCTTCACGCCCACATGGACAATTTCCGGGGCAGGGAGAGCCTGGACGCCTGTGTGGAGCTCACCGGGGAGCCGGAGGAATCTATGGTCATCTGCACCCCCTTTGACAAGCCAGGACACTTCTATTTCAACCAGAAGATCAACTGCCTCCGGGCCAAGGGCAAGGTGACGGTGGGGGAGGAGGAGTATATGCTGGATCCCGCCGATTCCTTTGGCGTGCTGGACTGGGGAAGAGGGGTGTGGACCTACCACAACACCTGGTATTGGGCTTCCGCCTCCGGTCTGGCGGAGGGGGTGCCCTTCGGCTTCAACCTGGGCTATGGCTTTGGAGACACCTCCGCCGCCACCGAGAATATGCTGTTTTACAACGGCAAAGCTCACAAGCTGTCCAAGGTGCGGTTTAAAATTCCAGGCCGGCGACGGCGGCGCCGGTATATGGAGCAGTGGGAGTTCACCAGCGACGATGGCCGGTTTGAAATGCGCTTCGACCCCATTTTGGACCGTTCTGCCCACACCAGCGCGGTAGGATTGGTTAAGTCAGACCAGCACCAGATTTTTGGCAAATTCACCGGCCTGGCTCTGCTGGACGACGGCACGGAGATTTTTGTCAAGGACTTTCTGGGCTTTGCCGAGGAAGTGGAAAATAAATGGTAGCCTCCGGCCCGCCCCAGCTGCGGGTGGTGGACACTCCGAGGGGACCGCTTACCTACACCCTGACCCGGAAGCGGGTGAAAAACCTCAATCTGCGGGTGGGGGCGGGAAACGAGATCATGGTCTCGATCCCTCTGCGGTGCCCGGTCAGGCAGGCGGACGACTTCATCCGGGAGCGGAGCGGCTGGATTCTGGATGCCATCACCCGGCGGGAAAGCCGGCAAGTCGAGCCCCTGCCCCCGGTGTCCCGGGAGGAGTGCGCCCGGCTGCTGACAGAGGCGCTGGAGCGGGTCTACCCCCTGGTGGAGCCTCTGGGAGTTTCCTTCCCACCTTTGAAGTTGCGGGCCCTGAAAAGCCAGTGGGGCAACTGCCACTGGGCTCAGGGGTACATCACCCTGAACACCGCTCTGGCCCGGTGCCCGGAGGAACTGAGGGACTACGTGGCCCTCCACGAGCTGGTCCACTTCCTCCACCACGACCACGGGACGGGCTTTTACGCCCGGATGGACGCCCTCATGCCTGACTGGCGGAACCGGCGGAGAACATTGAAGCGCTACAGCGGCGCGCTGGAGCGGGAATGAATCGGAAAGGTGTGAAGCGTTATGGCATACCGCCCTCTGGCGGACGAAATACGGCCTCAAACCTTGGATGAGGTGGTGGGCCAGGGCCATATTTTGGGCAAGAACGGCCTGCTTCGGCGGATCGTGGAGGGGGGGAACGTCCCCAACCTGATCTTCTACGGCCCCTCGGGGACGGGCAAGACCACCGTGGCCAACATCATCGCTCAGAGGACCAACCGGCCCCTCCACCGGCTCAACGCCACCACCGCCTCCATCTCCGACATCAAGGACATCATGGCGGACATCGGCACCCTGCTGGCCCCGGAGGGGGTGCTGCTCTATCTGGACGAGATCCAGTATTTTAACAAGAAGCAGCAGCAGTCCCTCCTGGAGTTTATGGAGGACGGGCGGATCACCCTCATTGCCTCCACCACGGAGAATCCCTTCTTCGCCGTCTTTGGGGCGGCGCTGTCCCGGGCCAGCGTCTTTGAGTTTAAGCAGATCACCGCTCAGGACGTGCTCCCCGCCATCGACCGAGGGCTGTCCATTATGTCACAGCGCCTGGGGGCGGAGGTCCGGTGTGAGGAGGGGGT
>CATKHE010000225.1 GCA_949747935.1 uncultured Eubacteriales bacterium | reverse complement strand
TCCTGCAACATATACGGCGGCGCCATGACCGGCCAATACAACAGCTTTACCGTTCCGGCCCCCGGCGCAAGCAGTAAAATCATCATTTCCGGAAACACCTGCCTCCAAGGAAGCGCCGGCAATACTGGGAACATTTACGCGGGCAATCTTTTCCGAACGACAGACGGGACAAATCCGACTCAGACCTTCAGCGGGACAGTGGATATCTCCGTCAAGGATAAAATTACCACCACAAATGCGTTGGGCACTATTTATGCCTGCGGAGCCCAGCAGACGAGCGCCAACGCAGCGGCAGACAGTTCATACGCCGTCTCTGGCGGCGTCACTGTCTCCGGAATAATCCCAAATGTGAACGGTTCCGGTTCTACTACGGCGGCGGTCTATCGCGGCGACGGAAATTTGGACACAAGAACCTTCACAGATCTCTCCAGTCTGACTGTGGAGTCAGGGAAGCTCGTCCTGACACAAAACAGTCAGTTTCGGAACAACGGGACGCTCTCCCTCTCTCCCAACGCGAAGCTGGACCTCAAAGAGGTCGACGGACTCAACCTTAATGTTCACAACTTCAACGGCGGGGGCCTCCTGTGTCTGAAAGCGGATCAGTCTTTGAACATCAGCGGTCAGGTTACAGGGACCACCAAGCTCGCCATCGGCGATACAAACTATGACAACACACAATCTACCTCTTTACCTTCCGTTGGACACACATACATAACAGCCCCAAATTCCAGCGATGGAAATTTTGAGCTTCTGCCCTATGGAAACTCCGGCTTAACCTTGGTCAAAGACGACAATGGCAGCTGGAAAGCCTCCGCAGGAGGCTCCGCCGGAGATGAAAATCTGGTGGCACGCTTTCAGTTTCTGAATAAAAATGTATCCGCGGCCCCTGGTGCGGAGGCAGAGTTTGAGATGCTCTCCGAGAACGCGAACGGGGACGTCATATATTTGGATGACTCTTTGCTGACCGTTGAGGTAAACAATAAGGTTTTGCAGGCCAGACCGGACCCTGACGGAATCTATAAGTACATTTTTGCGGACACCCTATATGAATTTACCGCCTATGTTGCCGCCAACACATTTTGTATCACCACATCTGAACCGGGCAGCCACACCATCAAAATCACACTGCCCAAGGCGGAGACTGCGGACGGCACTGCTCTCAGCGATACCGCCACGCTGACTGTTTCCGGCGGCGGCACACCACCGCAGCCCGGCCATGTCCACAGCTGGAGCGGCAATTGGTCCTCTGACAGCACATACCACTGGCACGATTGCACAGCCGGGGGCTGCGACATCAAGGAAAACAGCAAAAAAGACGGCTATGGCGCTCACACTCCCGGCGCCTGGATCATTGATCAGGCGGCCACCCCCCTTCAAGACGGCAGCAGACATAAGGAATGCAACCTCTGCGGCCTTGTGACAGCTCGAGAGACCATCCCAGCCACCGGCGGCTCCTCCAGCGGAGGGGGTGGTGGAGGAAGCTCCGGCGGCGGAAGTTCCACAACACCTCCGCAGACCAATCCGGACGGCTCCACAACAACCACCAGCACCGACAAAGCCACCGGAACAGTTACCTCCATCACCAAATACCCGGACGGCTCCCAGACCACTGTAGCGACAGAAACGGACGGCACCGTGACCACCACAGAGCAGGCAGCCAATGGCTCCACTGTCAAAACCGTACAGAAGCCGGATGGCTCCAGCCAAACCACCGTAAATCAGGCCAACAATGTGACGGCCCAGGTCAATGTTGATCCCCTCGGCAGGGCAGACGCTCAGGTCAGCCTCCCCCCTCAGATGACTCAGACTGCGCAAAGCGGCGGGGAAACAGTCGTCCTCCCTATCCCTGCGCTGCCCAACACAGCCCTCTTAACTGTACAGACGGGCAGTTCTCAAGCTGTAAAGCTGGAGGTTCCTCTGTCCAACCCTACCCCCGGCGTGGTGGCCATCCTCACTCACCCAGATGGCTCCCAGGAAATCGTCAGAACCTCCAGCGTCACCGAGGGCGGACTGGTTTTGCCTGTCTCTGACGGAAGCGTTCTGGCCATTCAGGACAACAGCAAATCCTTCTCCGATATCGGAGGGCACTGGGCTCGGGGTCCCATCCAGTTTGTCTCTGCCCGGGAACTCTTTCTCGGCACATCTCCTTCGACTTTCGCCCCGGAAGAGACCATGACCCGCGGCATGCTGACGACAGTCCTTGCCCGGCTGGACAGCGCTGAGCTTCATGAGGACGAAGTCTGGTATGCCCCCGGCGTGGATTGGGCGGTTACGCAGGGCATCAGCGATGGCTCTAACCCCACCGGCTTTATCACCCGGGAACAGCTTGTAACCATGCTGCACCGCTATGCAGGCAGCCCTGAGACGTCTGATATGGACCTGGCCTTCAGCGATACCTCAGAGATCAGCCCCTATGCTTTAGACGCAATGCGCTGGGCCGTGGAAAACGGCATCCTGAGCGGATACGAGGACAACCTCCTTGCCCCGGGAAAAAATGCCACACGGGCCCAGACTGCGGCGATATTTATGCGGTATGTCGATCTTTTGAATCAATAGGTCGGCAAAACAGTTCCTCCTTTTTTAAAAAAAGCGGAGAACGCACATCCTGCGTTCTCCGCTTTTTCTATGTTATTCCCACCAGCTGACCTGTAGCGGGTCCCGCTCCACGTAGCGGCGAAAGGCAACCGCCGGATAGCCGACCATCATACATCCGCAGATTCTTTGATCCTCTTTTAATCCAATGAGAGCGGAAAACCTGGACATATATTCCTTTCGGCCGGCCAATCGCTGTATTTGACCGCCCCAGCAGGTCCCAAGCCCCAGGGAGGGCGCCATGAGAGAGATAAAGGTGAGGGAAAACTGCGCATTACGTGGGTCAAAGGTGGATTTTTCGT
>CATKHE010000224.1 GCA_949747935.1 uncultured Eubacteriales bacterium | reverse complement strand
CCGAGGAGGAGGCTGAGCCGGACAGCCCGCCGGAACAGGAGGTCGAGGCGCCCGAGGTCCCCGCTGAGCCGGTGCTCCCCCTTGAGCCGGAGGGAGACGAGGAGAATCCACCCTTGGAGGAGGACCAGAAGGAAGAGCCGCCCGCGGTTCTCCCGGCCCCGGATCAAATTCTGGAAGACGTTGTGAATGACGCCGGAAACGGGGCCGCAGACGGACTTTTGGAATTCATAGACGTCCCGGCTGTATTCTCTGATACCGCTGAAAGCTATGAGTACATACTGGACACCGACGGAATCGACAGCGGCTCAATCTACGCAATCTACACCAATGTGGAGAGCATCGCTTACAACCGCATTCTCTACCATACCGGTACAGGACAGACTGACAAGGTGCCAAGCACCGGGTTGACAGACAACCAGCTACTGTTACATCAAAACTTTCCTCCAGCACGGCAGATATGGATTATCACTGCGGTCGAGGGTGGCTACACTGTCAAAAGCGTGGACAGCGGCCGCTATCTTGATTTGACTGCTCCTTCTGCTAAGAACATCAACACTTCCGAAAGTGCCGTAGTTCTGGAGATTGAACAGAACAGTGATGGTACCTATACCATCAGCAAGGACGGCGGCAGTGCGCTGGCATTCAATCCGGAGGATGTTGGCGGAAAAGGTTACGGCAACATCTACGCCGGAACGGAAGCCGCTTCTCTGCGCCTCTTCAAGCAGACCCCGGCGGGAGAAGAGCCCGAGGTCCCTGACGGCGTCCTCGTGACCAACGCCAACGGCGGAACCATCACCGCTGTGGACGGTGTGTACATCATCCCCGCCGACGGCAGGGTCTATGTGGGCGAAGACACCGAGGCCGCTTTCACCGTTCCCATGGGCGTGAAGGAGATCCGCATCTCCGCCGGCAAAGCCGGTGAGCTTACTCTGGGCGAGGTAAACGGCGAAATCGCGGCCATTGAGGGCATGACCGTCGTGATGCCCAACGGTGAGACCGCCGCCGAACTGGTTGGTTCCGGCCTATGCGGCGATCATGTGTATTACGCGCTGGTCAAGGACGAAGACTGGACTTCGGACAGCCCCTACACCCGTATGCACATCTCCGGAAGCGGTCCTATGTGGGATATGTACACCAGCCCCGATTATGCCAATACGTTCCCCAACGGCCACCTCCGCCCCTATCAGTCCCTGGCGATCAACGTCAAGTCGGCGAAAGTCTACGAAGGCGTGACCACCATTGGAAATTACGCCTTCTATAATACCTCCAGCGGCAGCGGCGCCCGTTTCTCCGGCGGTATTGAGCTTCCCTCAACCTTGACGACCATCGGACGGGAAGCATTTACCAATGTCAGAATGCCGGAGATCACCATCCCTGAAGGCGTGACCACCATTGGAGTGCGTGCGTTCTACAACGCTGGACAGCCCTACAAAAAAGGCATTGGCGCAAACCCGGACATCCCCGCCCGCTTTGTTCCCACACTGCCCGGCACCCTGACAGAGCTGGGAGAAAGTGTCTTCTCTAACTCCAATCTGACAAAGATCACTGTTCCCCAGGGCGTCAAGCAAATCCCGAGCATGGCTTTCCATTCCTGCAAGTATTTGGAGCAGGTGACCATCCTGGGGGCGGAAGCGATCGGACCCAAGGCCTTTGGGGCAAGCGGAACCTACACCACCAGCACGATCCAGCTCTCCCTCCCCGAGACCTTGACAACGATCCAGGATCAGGCCTTCAACAACGCCAAGGTGCGGTCCCTGACCATCCCGGCCAGCGTGACCACCATCAGCGGCAGCAGCGTTTTTGGCAGCCAGCTGGGCAATCTGCGGTTCCTGGGCGTTCCTGGGAGCATCAGTGAGAAAGCCTTTCAGACACAGCTGACCAAAGCGATGGTCGTCTATGTGCCTGACGCTCAGGCGGTGGAACAGCTGCGTAATACACTGAGCACCATCAACGGCACATATTATGTGGCCAACCTGAACGGCCATGACACGACCCTGTCTACACTTTATACCGGCTACCTGTTTGCGCCCCTTAAGAACGGCGCCGCAAGCTCCTGGTATGATGAAGCGGGCAACGCGGTGGAGGCTGGCACACATTATACCCAGATCCCCAATGGGACAGTGTCCGGCACTGTCTTTACCGCTGGCACAACTGAGTCAGCTGTCAGAGCAGTGACGGCGGACGGAGAAAAAATTGCCGCTGTGGACGGCGTGTACACCATCCCCGCCGGCGGCAGGGTTATGACGGGCGACGAGGTTCTCTTCACCGTCCCCATGGGCGTGGCTCACATCAGCATCCCCGAGGCCAAGGCGGAAGACCTCACACTGAGCGATACCGGAGCGATTGCCGCCATTGACGGCATGACCCTCTCCTTGCCCGATGGCAGTACCGCGGCCAGCCTGACGAAATCCGGCCATTGCGGCAAGACAGAGAATGACCTGGTTTATTTCGCCGCCACAGCGGAGTATAAAGTAGTCATCTCCGGCCGGGGCAGCATGAAAGACTACCCCGGATACAATTCTGCTAATCCTTTTGGCTACACCGTTCAGGAAGTGGTCATTACAGAGGGTGTAACCAGCGTTGGCGAGTGGGCGTTTTACGGCAAGGCCTGCACCAGTGTCATCCTTCCGGATGGACTGCTGAAAATCGGCGCCCATGCCTTTGACGGCTGTTCCTCGATTACCTCTATCGTCATTCCTGACAGTGTTACTACGGTTGGCGTCGACGCCTTCAAAGGCTGCTCTAAAATCGAACGGATTGACTTTCCTGCCGGTATGACTGCGGTGCCTGCCAGCCTGTTCAGTAGTGGTATCCCTACCCACCTGTACCGAGTGACCTTTGCGGGCGCAGTGGATATCGTGGGCAGCGGGGCGTTCACCCACGGAGCAGGTGCAAGATCCTCGCTGGGTACGGTCCTGTTCCAAAGCAGTCCCCAAACCGTTGCCGCAAACGCTTTCAGCGGTCTGACTGCGAATTCGGTAATCTACACCCAAGGCGCGCCCAGTGCAAGCATGAAAGCCGCCGTCAAGGGCTATCTTGCTGACCTGAATGGCGGCAGTATCTCCGACGAGGTCTTCAATACGCTTCAGTCCGCCCGCCTGCCCAAGACTCTGACCCACTCCGATTCCGGCCTGAAGTTCCAGGGCTGGAGGGCCTCCAGCGATAACCAGCTTGTCACGATCCAAAGTCAGTGGAGCGATCTTTTTGACATCTCCAGCTATCCTCAGGGTACAGTTTTCACCGCCCAGTGGGAGTGTCTTGACCACACCTGGGGCGATTGGGAGGTAACGACCCCCGCCGCCTGCACCACGCTCGGAGCCAAAACCCACACCTGTAGTGCCTGCGGCAAAACTGAGACTGAGGAAATCCCCGCTCTCAACCACGACCTTGTGAGCCATGCCGCCCAGGATGCTACCTGTACCGAGGCCGGCTGGGACGCTTACGAGACTTGTAACCGTTGTGATTACAGCAGCAAGGTGGAGATTGCGGCTCTCGGCCACACCCCCAAGCCCATCCCCGCAGTTCAGCCCACCTACGACCAAACCGGTCTGACCGAGGGTGAGGAATGCTCTGTGTGCGGTGTCATCACCAAGGAACAGGAGACAATCCCCGCTCTAACCCGTCCCAGCACCGGCGGCAGCCGGCCCCGTCCCACTCCTCCTGTTGTGGAGATTGAGGACCCCGACACTCCGTTGGTGGAGCTGCCCTTCGAGGACGTGGAGTCCGACGCCTGGTATAAGGAAGCTATTGACTACGTCTATAGCAAGAACCTGATGCAGGGCAGCAGT
>CATKHE010000223.1 GCA_949747935.1 uncultured Eubacteriales bacterium | reverse complement strand
GGTGTTCAGGTGTACCCAGGCCGGTTCCTCGCTGGAGAGGGCGTCCCGCTTCTGCAAAAACAGAATGTCGCTGGTCACTTCCGTGCCAGCGGCGTCCTTAAACGTATTGTTGGGCAGACGGATAGCCCCCAGCAGATCGGCCCGCTGTGCGATATATTTCCGCACGGTGGGCGTTTCCTTGTCCATCGTGCCCTTGCTGGTGACAAAGGCGATGATCCCACCGGGGCGCACCTTATCCAGTGTCCGGGCAAAGAAATAGTCGTGGATCAGGAAATTGTGCTTGTCGTACCGCTTATCCGATACCTTGAAGCTGCCAAAGGGCACGTTGCCGATGGCGGCGTCGAAAAAGCTGTCCGGGAGGTCTGTTTTCTCAAACCCCTGGACAGCGATGGAGGATTTTTGATAGAGCTGGCGGGCAATCCGTCCGCTGATGCCGTCCAGCTCTATGCCATAGATTTTGGAGCCGGCCAGACTTTCCGGGCGCATACCGATGAAGTTTCCGATACCGCAGGACGGCTCCAGCAGATTGCCGGTCTTGAAGCCCATGTTCTCCAATGCCTGATAGATGGAGCGGATGACCACGGGCGGGGTGTAAAAGGCGGTGAGGGTGGATTCCCTGGCGGCGGCGTACTCGTCCTCGTCAAGCAGGGCTTTCAGCTCGGTGTACTTGCTGTGGCGCTCGTCAAAGCAATCAGCCAGACCGCCCCAGCCCACATACTGCGCCAATACTGCCTGTTCCTCCGGGGTGGCAAGCCGTTCCTCCCGTTCCAGCTTTTTCAGCAGGCGGATGGCCCGGATGTTGTTCTTGTAGCGTTCCCCCGGCATCCCCTCGCCAATGGCGTCATTGGTGATACGATATTCATGCCGGTCTGCGTTGGGGATTTCGGGATGGAGGACAAAGGGAGATACCTTGGGCCTGCGCTGGGGTGCGGATGGAGCCAGCGTTGGATCCTCACCGTCCGGGTTGTGCCCATCCGCTAAACTTTCCGCGCCCTTTTCGGCAACGGTTTCTTTTTCAGCCGGTTCCGAAGCCTTTTCTACCCCCTTGCGCTGATCGGACTGCGGCAAGGGTATATCTCCGATAGGGGCGCGGCCAACCGCTGGACTTTCGGCGCTCTTTTCTTCTGCGGCCTGTCTAACCTGCTTCAGATAGTCCTCGGCCTGCCATTCGCTGGTAAATTCCTCCTGGACGCTTTCGCCGTCCACATGAATCCCGCCCTGAACATCGTCCCATACGGCGTAGCCTCTTTCCGTTTCAATAATGGAAAAACGTTCAGAGGCTGGAGGCGTATTGGCGGCGGTCCGCTCCGCAAGGGTCCTTTCCGCACGCTCCCGGACGGCATCACTGATACGCAGCGAAAAAATGGTGCTGGTTGAGGAATGACCCACATTATGGAAAACAAAGTCAACCTCCTCTTCTTTTAGCCCCCCTGCAACAAAGTAATTTTTTCTTTGGGGGGCTTCACCCGTTTTGCCGTTTGCTATTTCATAGTTCAAACCTGATTCCAGTAGAGCGAAGATTTTGCCGTCAACCGCCAGCGTCACATAATACCAGCCAATTAAGCCGCTCCTATCGCCTGTCCCATCGGTGATTTCCACATTAAGCAGCGTGTAGGGCTTCAAGCCCTTTTGGACGGCAATTTCGTTATCCTTAGCCTCCCGTTTCCTGAGTGCGTGGAGCGCGGCTTCTTTTGCCGCCGCTACAATTTCCGGGTTATACCGCATCAGGGCAGCGTTGATAAATTCATTCTGCACCTTTGCGGTCCTGGCCTGCGGCGTCCTATCGTTGCCGATACACAGGGACGCTCTATTGTCAAAGCGGATGGATACATCGCTCGTCCCGCGCCATTTTCCGGAACAGAGGGATGTTTCAATTTTCCCTGACGTACAGCCGAAAACCTGTGCTATAACCCCTATTTTCTCCTGCATTGACAGGCTTTCATATTTCCTGGCGATTTCAACGGCCTCTCTTTGCAACTCCGTAAGCCCCTCGTCGTTGGGCGTGGCCTGCTCCCGCAGTTGTCTCTCCGGCGCGGAGAGGTCAATATCGGAAAAATTGCCAGATTGTTGGCCATTCCCGGCAGGCTTTAACATGTTTGCTTCTTTAGACAGTTCACCCTTGTGGGAGAGACGCCCAATCACCTTGACGGGTCTATCAACAGGCAGCGGGACTGTACTCACAGATTTTGGGGTTTTCAGTGCACGGTCCCAATAGGTCAAAAAGGTGTATGTGGGCACAAGCTGGCCCTTTTCATCAGGGACGAATGCTTTCTCTTTCAGAACGCAGTATTCCGGCACATAGCCGTCCTCTCCGATCTGAATAATATCGCCAACCTGAAATCCCGTTGTATCGGTGTTCTTTTCCTCATGCTGTCCATCGGTGTTGCTTCCAATCGTATCAAGTGCCTTTTGTGACTGCCAACGGTACTTATCTTCGGCAATGTCAATCATTTTGTCCAGGTTGGCAAGATATTCGTTCAAATCGTCCAAGTCGCGGCATTGGAGTGCTAACACTGTTTCGCCGTTTACTTGGAAAGTCAGGCGGCAACTAATCAATTCAACGCCAATGTTAACGGTATGCTCACTGACGCCGGTGCTGCCAAAGGCGAGATCAACATGATGCAAGTCAGAAAAATCCGCTTCCTCGCCGTGTTTCATCATACAGAAGTCATTGATGAATTTCCTGGCTTTCTCCATTGGTGATGCGGGCATGGTGGTGGTCTTATGCTGGTTCCCATCCAGCGCCGCCACCACCACATCATAGCCCTTACTGTTCAGTTCTTTTACATAGTCCTCCAGCTTTTGGGCCGGAAAACCGCACATGGACACACGGCCATATTCAGGGATATTGCGCTTGGTCAGGGTCAGATCGAGGGCTTTCGCTGCGTTCCATGCGTCGCCACCCTCAACCCCTCCGTACAACTCAAAGAAGTCGCCCACCTGATACAGTACCAGACTGTCGGGGTTACGCTCCTTGATGGAGTTGTAGGCGTCCCAAAACCTGCCGCTGTCAGGCCCAGGCTGTGGGGCGGGGACGCTCCACGCCGCTTCCACCTCCTTGCGGATGGCCTCTTGCAGAATGGGAACAATCTTGCGATATTTGTCATACTGACTGAGGAAATCCAGCATACCGCCGTCGCCGTCCCCAATATCCTGACGCTCGGTGAATGTCCGGCCATCAGGCATGACAAGGGTGAACTTGACCTTATCATAGCCTAAAAAAGAGTTGTATTCCGGGTCGTTAGCATTGTACCATTCCTGCCACGTTCCATATTTCGCCATAGCAGCCGTTTTCCCGGCTACATATTCATCGTCCGCCTGTTTCATCAGCCGGTCAAACTCATGGAGCGTGTAGGCCGTCTTGTCCTGAAAGACAATGCTCTCGCTCCACTCGCAGAAGATATAGGGCAGCTCACGGGGCGGGTAGGTCGGTTCACCAGCCTCGGCGGGGGGTATGGCAGGCTCCCGCACCAACGACGGGGCGGAGAATATCGGGGCGTCTTGGGTGCCGGAGATGGTCATGGTGGAGGTGGCGGCAAATTCTTCGATCCGCGCCCGCACAGCCTCCGGCAGACCGTCCTCATAGAATTTAACGGTTCGGTCGGGGGAGATATGGGCGACGGTCTTATAGTCGCCGCCCTCCAGCTCAAGACTGTTCCACACCGTCACCCCGTTACCCATGTGCCCAAAGCCCAGCTTATAACCGGGCGCGCCGGCCTGTTCCTCCTGGTAACGCTCCGCATAGTCCACGACACGAAAGCCTTTGGGCGGCGGGTCAAGGTCTTTAACAAAAGTCAATGGAATGGTTTGCCCCTCTTTGTTGCGGTAGATAATGATACACATAGGAGTACCAACCCAATTTTCTTCCTTGATTGCCGCCACAAATCGCTCTGCATCGGTGTACTCAACGCTGTCACCTACTGTGCCGTTTGTACCTAAAAAGTCAATGCGTCCCACAGCCTGCGGGGTGTCCGGCTCCGCAGCTTCGGCTGCGGCAGGTACTGCTTCCTCTACCACCTGAAACAGACCGTCGTTCAGGGGGTTCTCCGCCAGCAGGCGGTCAAATTCCTCACGGGACAGTTCCTTATTGAAAATAGGAAACGCTGGGTCAAAGAGCCGGACAGTCTGCTCGTCATAGGCCAGCAGCTCATACTCCTGTGTTCCCAGGTACACAGCGTCGCCCAAGGCAAAGCGGTATTCCTTTTTCAGCGGGGGCGGCGGGTTCAGCTCGTCATAGGCCGGCTCCAGCGGTGCGGCCAAGGGGCCGGGAACACTCCCCTGATGATGATACTCCTGATATTTTTCCTTTTCAGCCGGTGACAGATAGCGGTCTGCGGCCAACAGCTCACCAATACGCTTCGCCGCCTTTTTCCAGGTCAAAGCAGCCGCAATATCCTGACCGAAAGTAACCTTAATCCCCTTACTGTCAGTCCAAACATCCAGTTTTCTGGTTGTGTGGACAGAATACCCGCTGACACCGTACTCGTTTTTGAGGAAGCCGGCGTTTTCCTTGGCGCTCTCCTGCTTCAAAAACTGCTCAAAAATACGGAATTTTCCATCGGCTACGCCGCTGCCGTGCAGGAGAACAGCGTCAATATCCTCCTGGGAGACGGCAAAAGCGGAGGACTGTTCATCCTCCGCCGCCTGGATTGCCGCGTTCTGTTCTTCCTCTGTGGGAAGCTGGTCGCTTACACGTCGGTGTAGATCAGCTCCGCCAGTGCCGCTTCCTCCGCCGCTGCCTGGATGTTGTTCATCAGACCCACCCATTTCATCTGATCGGACGCTTTCAGTTCCTCGGTTACGCCCTGTTCCCGCGCCATCTGCGCCGTCAGCCGCTCCACCATCTCTGTGGCCTGCCGGTCGATCTTCTCCAGATGGGCGTCCAGCCTGCCGCTGAGAAGCATCCCCGTGTAGTAGCCGTTCCGATGGCTTTTGAGGTAGCTGCGCCGCAGCATCCCATATTTTCCTACCTTCGGGGCCTCCGGCACTTCCAGGTTGGGCAGGCGGTAGTCGCCCTCCATTCGATATGTCAGTTCCATGCTCAACGCTCCTTTCGTGTTTTACTCTGCCGTCATTATACCGGCTGTCGGCTCTCCCGGCAAATGTGCGATTTTCCTTTTCTTCCCCCCGGTACAGATTCAGTACGGTGCTGGCGATCTCCCGCAGGGGCATTTCGGAAATGTCGCTGACCGCGCCACCCAAAATGGACAGGGTTTCCGGGGTGTTGAAGTCGTAGATATGGGCAAAATCCTCGCCGGTGAAATAGTCCTGGAGGTCAATGCCGCACCGGGTCAGCATGACATAGGCCACGCTGTTTTCCAGCAGGCCCCTGAACCATGTTTTGGCGCTGAAATCGTCCAGTTCTTCCAGCAGACTGCCCTCTCTGACACGGCACAGTTCGGTGAAGTAGTCGCCAAAATTGTCCTCTACGATGACCTTTGCCGTCTGCAACAGGCACCCGGCAAAGTCGGACTTGTCGGCAAACTCGCCGTAGCTGTTCTCCAACGCCTCTGCCACAGCACCCTCGTACTGCGGTTTCATCTGCCAAATGGGAATGGTGCGCCCTGTGTGGCTGTTGGTGTCAGACATGTCAAAAACATACCGCAGCTTATAGCCCCGGTCAGTGTCCACCAGCAGGGCAATCCCTGTGGTACCCCGTTTCACCCGGCGGCCATATTTGTTCCATAAGTCGATCTGAGCGCAGGCAGTGGCGTCCGGCTTTTGGGCGTAAATTAAAAGCTGGTCACGAAAGCTGTACTTGAAGTTGTGGGCGGCGGTGGTCAGAAACGCCATATAGTTTCCGCTGTTGGCGGAGATCTGGCGCGCAGTCTGTACTGCAAGCTCCACGACAGCCTCATTTTTTCTCGCCATTGCTCTCACGCCCTCCTGTTCAATTCAATTTGTATTTTGACACTCAGCTCTCTGTCGGAGCGAACAGAGGCATAGAGAAGCCCTGTCCTGGCATTGGAAATCGTAGTGACCAATCCATTCAGACGGCACACGGTCTCGTTGATCTCTTTCTGGCTGGCCGCATAGTAGTAGCCTGTAGGCCCGCTGCAAATAGCCGCCCCATCCTGTCGCAGAGAATTGATTTTGCGGCGCAAGTCTCGCCCATCCAAAGAAAAAAGCCGCTGCAATTCTTTACTGCAAACGGCATTTTGCTCTCCAATGTGGTGCCGGGAGAGGTATTCATATATTGCTTCCTTTTTGTTCATTATTTTTTTACCTTTCCATAGATGCGCTCCGTCCGCGCTGGGGAAAGTCCCAGCCGTAGACCTTGCCAATCTCGTCACCCAACCTGCGGGTAATCCTGGTAATATCGGCGCGGGTGGCCGTTCCGTTATACAGTTTTTCTTTTAGCAGGTCGATTTGGGATTCCGATACTCCTGGCTTGTAGGCGCGGTACAGCAAGCGGTTTGTACCGTCATGGTGGATGGCGTCGCAGCGCAGGTCGCCCAGCCTGTCAACGTACCAAGTGGAAAAATCGGTGTCCCGGTCGCTGTAAAGGCAGTCCTGGATATTGCCGCTGGCAATCTCCTTGTAGCCCATACGCCGCCCTGTCCAAAGGCCCAGGTCGGCAATAATCAAAATGGGCTGGTCAAGCTGGATGTTCAGATTTACCCGTTCATCGTCCAGATAGCCGTTGTTCATCTCATACATCAGCATCGTGCGCTCATCCTCAGTCAGCTCCGGGTATTCGCTTTCTAAAAACTCTCGCCAATCCTCATAATCCAGCGTGAAGTCGCTCCAGATAAGATGTTTCTGCTCAGTCATCTGGCGTCACCCCTGTCCCGGTGTCTGGGCTTGACGGGCTGGCCCTGCTCGTCGTAGTTCTTCGGGTCAGCGGCGGGAGTGGCCCAGCCCTGGGTGGCCCCAGCCAGCATCGCCGCCGCCTGCGCCTTGGTAACGCCCAATTCGCCGTTCAGCTCGTCAACCAGCTTCTGGCTGGTGCCGTGCTTCGCCGCAAAGGGCGCGGAGCGGCAGCCGTCAAAGCCCCGCTCAAACATCACGATAGCCCGCTTCTCCGGCACCTTGCCGTAGCAGAACTCCGGTAATGTGCTTCTGAGGGGAATAACGGAGTTGCCGTTACGCTCCATCATTTCGGCAAACTGGCAGATATGAAAGAGTTCGTTACCGATTTCAACATGGCAATCGTCAATATAGCGGCATACCCGATCAAACTCTCGCCCATCCTGACACCTGATCCGTACACTGTCGCCGTCCGCAACTCTGAACTTTTCCTCATAGTGCGGGGTAATGAAGCGGATACCCTTTTCGGCCTGTTTCATGTGGCTGTCCAGCCAGTCCCGGCGGTAGCAGTAGATGAACAGG
>CATKHE010000222.1 GCA_949747935.1 uncultured Eubacteriales bacterium | reverse complement strand
TACATGTCGTTGATGATAGTAATGGACTTGATAATGGCCACCGTGGCTGTGGCCGGGGCCAGCAGCGGGAAAATGATTTTCGTGAACAGCTGGAAATAGTTGCAGCCGTCCAGCAGGGCGCTCTCGTCCAGGGAGGTGGACAGGTTCGACAGGAACTGCCGGTAGATATACAGCTGCATCAGATCAGAGGCCACATAGATGAGTATCGGCGCGCCGATGGTCCGGTATAAGCCCAGGCCGTTGATGATTTTGAAGCGGGCAATCTCGGTGACGAAGGTGGGCACAAGCATTCCGATAAAGAACAGTGCCACCACCGCGTTTTTGAACCGGAAGTCAAACCGCTCAATAATGTAGGCGGTAATGGTTCCAAGCAAAATATTGAAGAAAAGACTGATGACCAGAATCAGAACTGTGTTCTTCAGGCCGATGAGCAGATATTTGTCGGTAAGCACTTCCTTAAAGTTCTCCAGCGTGGGCTGGGGAGGCAGGGCCAGGGGGGAGGTGTTGACCATGTCTCCCCGGGTCTTAAAGGCGGCAAACACCGTCAGACAGACGTGGAGCACATGGAAACACTGGGGTTAAAGAGTGCCGGAGAGTAAATAAAACGAAGCAAAAACTGCTATAAACCATCAAAATTTATCTAAAAATATTTGCGGACACTGGCGCAGCTTATTTTGACAAGGAGGATTTGACACGTCTGTTCTTAGGACAGCGACTGTTCAACATGCTTCAACCAGTTGAGCACAGAAAAATCCCTGGTGGGTGATAATATTGTGAGCTTGGGGGTCTGCGTTTACATCTTGCTTTGTCTACAGCGTTACCACCCCAATAACCACGGAGATAATCAGAATCAGTACGCTGGTGTAAACTGAAATTGAGATGATTTTAATATTTTTGATATTACACTGATATATAGGACGTCCCGATTAAGATAAAATAACCAAAGACAAAAGATAGAAGGGGGGCACAGAAATGTTTCAGCCAGACAGTTTTCTGATTCGCTTTTTAACAAAAACATGTGACCTGCTGTTTCTGAATATCATGTTTGTTCTCTCCTGCGTAACCATTGTCTTTTCCGGAGCGGCGGTC
>CATKHE010000221.1 GCA_949747935.1 uncultured Eubacteriales bacterium | reverse complement strand
GGAACCGGCCCTCCATCGACTTCTACACCAAAAAGATGCACGCCGTCCCCATGGACGAGTGGACGGTGTACCGCCTGACAGGGGAGACCCTGGTCCAGGCGGCAAGGCCGGATTAGATGAGCAACGCTCCCTTTTAGCAAGGGGACCTTTGCCACCTGCGGGCGGGACGAGAGAGAAGAAGGAGGGATCTGCCATGTCCTTTGTCCACTTACACTTACATACTGAATTTTCCCTGCTGGACGGTGCCTGCCGGATCAAGAAGCTGGTGGAGCGGGTGAAGGACCTGGGGCAGGAGGCAGTGGCGATTACGGACCACGGCTGTATGTATGGGGTGATCGACTTCTACCGGGCCTGTAAGGCGGCGGGGGTGAAGCCCATCATCGGCTGCGAGGTCTACGTGGCCCCCCGGGGCCGGACCCGCTTCCAGAAGGTCCACGAGTTCGACTCCCACTATAACCACCTGGTTCTGCTGTGCCGGAACGAGGAGGGCTACCGCAACCTGTCCTACATGGTGTCCAAGGGCTACCTGGAGGGCTTTTACATCAAGCCCCGGATCGACATGGAGTTGCTGCGTGAGCATACCGCCGGCCTGATCGCCTGTTCCGCCTGTATGTCCGGAGAGATATCCCGGCTGCTGCTGGCGGGAGAGTACGACAAGGCCAGAGAAGTGGTCATGGAGATGCGGGCGCTCTTTGGGGAGGACGGCTATTACCTGGAGCTTCAGGACCACGGTATTGCCGCCCAGAGGCAGGTGAACGCTCAAATCATCCGGCTGAGCGAGGAGACGGGTATTCCCCTCATTGCCACCAATGATGCCCACTACCTCCGCCGCGAGGATGCGGAGATGCAGGACATTCTCATGTGTATCCAGACAGGTAAGACACTGGACGACCCGGGCCGGATGCGGTTTGAGACCCGGGAGTTCTATGTGAAATCGGAGGGGGAGATGGCCGCCCTTTTCCCAGACCACCCAGAGGCCATTGAGAACACAGTGAAAATTGCGGAATTGTGCAATCTGGACTTTGAGTTCGGCAAGTACCACTTGCCGCTGTTTCAGCTTCCCGAAGGGTGGACGGACGGAGACGCTTATTTTGAAAAGCTCTGTCTGGACGGCTTTGCCTGGCGCTACCCGGACCAGCCTCCGGAATATTTCAGACAGCTGCGCTATGAAATGGACATGATTCGCAAGATGGGCTTTGTGGACTACTTCCTCATTGTCTCCGACTTCATCGGTTATGCCAAGAAAAACGGCATCCCGGTGGGGCCAGGGCGAGGCTCGGCGGCGGGTTCTATGGTGGCCTACTGCCTGAATATCACCGACCTGGATCCCGTGAAGTACGGTCTGTATTTTGAACGTTTTCTCAACCCGGAGCGGGTGTCCATGCCCGATATCGACATCGACTTCTGCATCCGCCGGCGGCAGGAGGTTATTGATTATGTCAATCGGAAGTACGGGGCCGACCATGTGGCCCAGATTGTCACCTTTGGCACCATGGCCGCCCGGGCGGCTGTCCGGGACGTTGGCCGGGTTCTGGGCGTGCCCTACGGCGAGGTGGATGCCCTGGCCAAGACAATCCCCAGCGGCCCGAATAACCAGCATATCAGTCTGGAGGATGCCCTGAAGCTGTCCAAACAGCTGAAGGACGCCTACGACGGAAGCGCGGATACCAAAAAGTTGATTGATACCGCTATGGCCATTGAGGGAATGCCCCGGAATACCTCTACCCATGCGGCAGGGGTGGTCATTACCCGCCGCCCGGTGGTGGACTACGTTCCTTTGGCCGCCAACGACGGCCTTCCTGTCACCCAGTATGTCATGACCACGCTGGAGGAGCTGGGTCTGCTGAAAATGGACTTTTTAGGTCTGCGCAACCTGACTATTTTGGACGACGCCGTAAGGATGGTCCGGGCCCGGGACCCCGGCTTTTCCCTCAAGGACATTCCAGACAACGACCCGGATACCATGGCCATGCTGTCTGAGGGACAGACGGCGGGTGTGTTCCAGATGGAATCCGCCGGCATGACCAGTGTGTGCGTGGGGCTGAAACCAAAGGATATCGAGGATATCACCGCTATTATCGCCCTTTACCGCCCCGGACCCATGTCCTCTATCCCCAAATTTATCGAGAGCAAGCACAATCCCCAAAAGGTTACATACCGCCACCCCTCTCTGGAGCCGATTTTGTCCACCACCTACGGATGTATTGTCTACCAGGAGCAGGTCATCCAGATTTTCCAGGATCTGGCGGGTTATTCTCTGGGGCAGGCGGACATGGTCCGCCGGGCGATGTCCAAGAAAAAGGCCAAGGACATCCAGAGGGAGCGGCAGGCCTTTCTTCATGGGGACCCGTCCCGAGGCATTGCCGGCTGTGAGGCCAACGGTGTGCCGGTGGATATCGCACAGTCCATCTATGACGATATTTCCGATTTTGCTGAGTATGCCTTTAACAAAGCCCATGCGGTCTGTTATGCCGTGGTGGCCTATCAGACAGCGTGGTTTAAGAGGAACCACCCCAAGGAGTACATGGCAGCTCTGCTTACCTCAGTGCTGGACTACACGGAGAAGGTGGCTGAATATATTTCCGAGTGCCGGGATATGGGCATCCCGCTCCTGCCGCCGGATGTGAACCAGTCCGGGGCTGACTTCACTGTTGTGGACGAGGGAATCCGTTTTGGAATGGTAGCCCTGAAAGGGGTGGGCCGTTCGTTTATCAACAGCCTGTTGGCCGAGCGGGAGAAAAATGGTCCATTCCTGGACTTTATGGACTTCTGCGGTCGGCTTTTTGACCAGGATATGAACCGGAGGATGATGGAGAGCCTGATCAAGAGCGGCGCCTTTGACGCCATGGGCTACCGCCGTTCTCAGCTGATGAAGGTCTATGGACAGGTGCTGGACGGCATTGCCGCTGCCCGGAAGCGAAATGTGGAGGGCCAGATGGATCTCTTTGGCCTGGGGGGAGGAGAGGAAGCGGCTGCCCCCGCGCCCGCTCTGGTGCTTCCTGATCTGCCTGAATACACCCCTCAGGAGCTGATGAACATGGAAAAGGAGACCACCGGCCTCTATTTGTCCGGGCACCCCATGGATCAGTATCGGGAGCTGGCCAAGGAATTCGGGGCGGTGACCATCGGCTCTATTCTCAGTGATTTTCAGCGGGAAGACGGCCCCAAGGAGTATCGGGATGAACAGCGGGTGTCCATCGCCGGAGTAATCTCCACATACCGGACCCGGACCACCCGGAACAACACCTTGATGGCCTATGTGAAGCTGGAGGATGACACCGCTGCCATGGAGCTGCTGTGTTTCTCCCGGACACTCAACGACAGCGGCAGCTACATTCGGGAGAACAGCGCGATTCTGGCTACAGGAAAGATATCCGTTCGAGAGGACAAGGAGCCTCAGCTGATGGTGGATTCCATCACACCTCTCTCAGACCTGGAGCAGAATGAGGCGGGCACGCGGCAGACCCTGTATCTGCGGCTGCCCAGCAGGGAGGATTCCCGGCTGCGGAAGGTGCGGCTGGCCCTGTCCTTCTTCCCGGGGACGAGCCAAGTGGTGCTGTATTTTGAGGACTGCAAAAAACGAGTGGGGTCCCGTTGCGAGATACACCCCGCTCTGGTAAAGGACCTGACAGATCGGCTGGGCCAGGAGAACGTGGTGATTCAGTAGCCGTATGAGACAAAGGGAGATCACATGGATTTTTTCAGCTATTTGAGAGAATTTAATATGCCCTCTGTCCTTCTGCGGTTGACCTTAGCGGTCGTATTCGGCGGAATCATCGGCAGCAACCGGGAGCATAAGCGGCAGCCGGCGGGCTTCCGCACTTATATGATGGTCTGCCTGGGAGCGGCGCTGACTATGGTTCTGGGGCAGTATCAATATAAAATGCTGGAGACAGTTTGGCAGGAGGCTCAGCGGCAGGTGGGCATGATTGCTGACGTCACCCGCCTCGGGGCTCAGGTAATCAACGGAATCGGTTTTCTGGGGACTGGCACCATTCTGGTGACTGAGCAGAGGGAGGTGAAAGGGCTGACGACAGCGGCTGGTCTGTGGGCTTCAGCCTGTGTGGGGTTGGCTGTTGGGGCCGGCTTTTATGAAGGAGTGCTGCTGGGCTTTCTGTCGATCTTCCTCTGCATCGAGGTATTCCCCTATATTGAGGAGTTTGTTCTGGCTCGTTCCCGAAATATGAACCTCTATGTGGAGCTGGGATCCATGGAGCGGATGCAAGATTTTATTGCTCTGATGAAGGCGATGGGAATCCAAATTTACGATGTGGAGTTAGACCGCAGAGGGAGCGGCAAGGATCGGGGACAGGTCAGTATCTTGTTCTACCTGCATCTTCCCAAAAGTCAGTCCCACACAAAGCTGCTGACCCAGCTGTCTTACAGCCCTGATGTGCGTGCGATTGACGAGGTCTGAGGAGGTGGAACCGTGCTGAACAGTCTGAATTTTCTGCGGGAGCCCAATCTGCTTGGCATGAGCGTCCGGGTGGTGCTGGCCCTGCTGTGCGGCGGCCTGATTGGAATTGAGCGGGAGGGAAAACGCCGTCCGGCGGGCTTCCGGACCCATATTCTGATCTGCCTGGGAGCGGCCATGACCACCGCCACCAGTCAGTACATGTATGTTGTCATGCACTACCCCATCAGCATGAGCAGAATGGGAGCGCAGGTCATTGCTGGCGTCAGCTTTATCGGAGCGGGAGCCATCATCATGACCAAATGGCGGCGTGTGCGCGGACTTACCACTGCGGCCGGGCTCTGGGTGGCGGCCATTGTAGGGCTGTGCTGCGGCGCGGGATATTATGAGGGAGCTGTGTACACCACTTTCCTGGTGCTGGTGGCTGAGGTGTTCTTCTCGAAATTGGAATTTCGTGTTCTCCGGGGTGTTCGGGAGATTACTGTGTACACGGAGTATGAGAGGCCATCGAGTCTGGAGGAAATCGTGACTCGATGTCATATGCTGGGCGTTAAAATTGTGGATATGGAAATCACCCGAAAGGAGGAGGAAAACGACAGCTCCTGTGCTGTTCTGGCGCTCCAGTCCCGCAGAGGAGCCGGCCGGGAGGAGATTCTCCGGGAATTGGCCGGGATAGATGGCGTTCTGACGTTGGTGGAGACGTAATTGACGGGACTTCTTGGTTGACTTATAGCGGCGTTGCTGATATACTCATTTGGCAGAGATAAAAACACAGGACGGTTGGTAGTCCGTCCGCGGGACGCGCTCCCGTCAGTAGCCTTCCCTCCCGGGTCGTCCGTTCTCTGACGCAGATATCAGGGAGGAAATTGAATATGGACCGGAATTATTGCAGCTTTACCGTGATGTTTCAGCCGCCATTTTGGGTGGGGATCGCGGAGCGGTGGGACGGGGGCTGGTACTCGGCAGTCAGAGTGGTCTTTGGTGCCGAGCCCACCGACGCACAGCTCTATGAGTGGTTGGAGCGAGAGTGGCACAGGCTGAATTTCAGTCCGGCGGTGGAGGGGGAGCGACTGGCTGTTCATCGCAAAAACCCCAAACGGGCGATGCGGGAGGCCAGAGAGGCCACACGAACCAAAGGAATCAGCACCAGAGCACAGGAGGTCCTCAGCCGCCAAAGAGAGCAGGAGGGGCTTGCCCGGAGACGGGAGGTCAAGCGTTGCGTGGAACAGGCGCGGCAGGAAAAATATTTCCTGCGACAACAGAAAAAGCGCAACAAAAACCGGGGCAGATGACTGCCCCGGTTTTCTCTTTTAAAACTACACCTTTCCGATGTCGGTGCGGAAGTGCATGTCCTGGAAGGAGATAGGCTTCGCAGCGGCATAGGCTTTTTCGATGGCTTCCTCCAGAGAGGATGCGGTGGCGGTGATGCCCAGCACCCGCCCTCCGGCGGTGAGGATTTGGCCGTTGTCCGCCTTAGTCCCGGCGTGAAAGACGGTGGCCCCCAGCCTTTCCGCTTCCTCCAGCCCGGAGATGGGGTAGCCGCTCTGGTAGCTGACAGGGTAGCCCCCGGAGGCCAGCACCAGACAGCAGGCCGCGCCGGACTTCCACTTGATCTCAACCTTGTCCAGCGTGCCGTCCACGCAGGCCTGGAAGATGTCCATCAGGTCGGTGTCCAGCATGGACAGGATGGGCTGGGTCTCCGGGTCACCGAAGCGGGCGTTGTACTCCACCACCCTGGGGCCGTCCTTGGTTAACATAAG
>CATKHE010000220.1 GCA_949747935.1 uncultured Eubacteriales bacterium | reverse complement strand
TGAGAAACTTTACCCGGCAGTTCTCCCAGCCCAGGAATTTCAAAAGACTGTTCAGCGCCGACAGCTTGGAGTTCACCGTGACCGGGCTCAGCCCGGAGGCCAGCAGCCGCTCCTTCCAGGCCGCCGCCGCCTCGGCTGTGACTGACCTGCCCTCCAGCCAGGCGGCGAAGGCGCCCAGGTCCCGCCGGTACTTCTCCACCGTCCCCCGGGCCCGCTCCTCCCGGCAAAGCTGTCTCAAAAAGCCCTCCAGCCGATCCATTGTCAGCAGCCGCTCATCCATTTCAGCATCTCCTTTCTGGTTTTTGATATTTTACCCTGTTTTCAAGGAAAACTGCTGAATTCTGTGAAAAGAAATCGTTTATCGGACCTACCGCTATATTTGATCCGCATGTTCGTTTCTTCTCTCTCGGAATATGGAAATGCCGCAGCGCGTTTTCACTTCCCGCGGCCGCCGTTTAGAGGCCCTTTTTCATTAGAACAGACAAGGACAAACCGGAAGCCCATTTTACCGCAAGGGGTTTCCGATTTGTCCTTATTCTGCCATGATGGCGTATACTTTTGCCGTTCAGCCTTTTATTGCCCGAATGAGCCTTAATATGTCCTCCAAGGTACAGCGGTAATTTTCGTACGCCAGCGGTGCAATCTCCGCTAAAGACGCAGCCTGCCGGTCTGTACCAAAGATAGCGGTAACCCCCAAGTTATAGGCCTCTTCCGCACCGGGGCCAATTCCCCCCACAATCGCAATCAGGGGAATGTTTCGCGGACTGGTCCGTTTGCTGACGCCCGAGATCACCTTGCCTCGGACACTCTGCGCGTCAATGCGTCCCTCCCCGGTGATCACAAGGTCTGTACCCTCCAAGCGTCTGTCAAAATCCACAATGTCCAGCACCGCCTCAATGCCGGACTTCAGTTCTGCATTCAGAAAAGCAATACAGCCCGCTCCCATGCCGCCCGCCGCTCCTGCTCCGGGGATGCTTCCCAGAGACAGGCCCAGTTCCTGCTGAATGGCGGTGTCCAAAACTTTCAGCTGACCGTCCAGATATTCTGCCATAGCCGGATCGGCTCCCTTCTGTGGGGAGAAGACATATGCCGCTCCATTGGGCCCGTGGAGGGGGTTGTCCACATCACACATGGCGGTAATTTTTATATTCTTCAAAAAACTCCGTGTCTTTGAAACGTCAATGCAGGAAATCTGATCCAGGGTGTCTCCTGTGGGGACAAACATCTCCCCATCCGTCCGGCGGAATTTTGTTCCCAAAGCGGCAGCGCAACCACAGCCGCCATCGTTTGTGCAGCTGCCGCCCAGTCCCAGCAGAATTTCTGTGCAGCCCTGCTCAACAGCGTGGCGGATCATCTGCCCCACCCCATAGGTAGTAGTCCTGCGGGGATCCATGTTTCCCTCCACTATAGGCAGGCCGACAGCTGCGGCCATTTCAATGACAGCCCTGTCTCCGCTGCGGCAGTAGACAGCCCGAACGGGTTCCTCGTAGGGCCCGGAAACATCGACAGCTGTTGGAACGGCCCCGATGGCCTCCACAAAGCATTCCACCGTCCCCTCGCCCCCGTCGGCCACCGGAATGGCCTCCACCTGACAGTCGGGGAAGACTCGGGAAATAGAACCGCAGGCAATCTTACAGATTTCCAGGCTGGACAGAGTACCCTTAAAAGAATCAGAAATAACAATACATTTTTTCATATTTCATTACCTGTTTACCACATTGACAGGCGCGCCTGCCAGGTAGGCCTTGACATTGGATACGGCGAAGTC
Organism: uncultured Eubacteriales bacterium; assembly: GCA_949747935.1. The sequence goes on along the minus strand of CATKHE010000220.1, from coordinate 5,903 downwards.
CATGATGCGTTGACGGCTCTCCTTGGGCGGCCAGGAGATATGCGGGGTTATGATACAATTTTTTGCCCTGATCAGCGGATTGTCGGAGCGAATGGGTTCGGTATACACCACATCCAGGCCAGCCGCCCCGAGCGGGTGATGGCCTCCTCCTCGGTGAGGCTGGTGCGATCATAGACCGTCAGCTCCCCCAGCCGCCCCAGCTCAGGTCGCCGGGCTTTTCAGTGTATCCGTCCAGCACCACAATTTTCATTTTACATACTCCTCCGATATTTCTGAGCTTTGAAAAGGGCACCCATTCAGGGGCACCCTCAGTTTATATGATTTTCTTGCATTTGTCTACAATGATATCTACTGTAATTCCATTCTTGGCAAGCAGACGCTGATGAGGGGCGGACTCGCCGAAACAATCCGGAATCCCGACCCGACGGACTTTGCCCTGACCCAGCTCAGCGGCAGCCAGAGCCAGCGACATGATTTCACCGGTGGCAATGAGGGCCAAGACCCTGCCCTCCCGCAGAGTCTTGGCCCTGCCGATCGTAAATTCCTCGTCCTCATCATAAATATCCGGGACCTCATCCCGGGTAAAGCGCAGGTAGACCGGCCCTTCATATTGGGCCGCCTCCCGCACCAGCTTTCGGGTGGCATTATAGTCGCAGCCCATGATTACAGTCATATTGGGAATGGAACGGAGAATTCCCATATCCTCGATGCCCTGGTGGCTGGCACCGTCGTTGGCAGGGGTAAGGCCTCCGTGGGAACAGGCAATCTTCACGTTCAGCCTGGGGTAGCAGACCTCCTGACGGATCTGTTCAGACATACGAATACTGCCAAAAACGGCGTAGGTAGTGACGAAGGGAATCTTGCCGCAGGCAGCCAGACCTGCGGCCACGCCGCAGGCATTCTGTTCCGCAATGCCAACATTTACATGCTGCTCCGGCAATTCCCTGCTGAATGGAACCGTTTTGCAGGACTTCCCGATATCACAGTCTACCACGAAGATTCTACCTGTCCCAAGGCCAGGATCTCATCCCCATAGGCGTCCCGGGTAGGGCGGCTGGTTTCTTTGACCTGCACCATTAAAATCCCTCTTCAATATCCCGCATAGCTTGGTCGTACTGGGCGTCGTCGGGAGCCATGCCGTGCCACTGGACCACATTTTCCATAAAGGAGATCTCCTTTCCCTTGACCGTGCGGACCACGGTACACTTAGGCTACCGCTTTGGTCTGCCCGGACCGCCGCCAATGTGTCCAAAATCTCTTCCATATTATGACCGTTGATTTCTCAGACCTCACAGCCGAAGGCACGGAATTTAGCGGACAGGTCACCTCCGGGCATGACATCCCGGCAGGCCCCGTCGTTTTGCAGGCCGTTCTGGTCCAGCAGGATCACCAGATTGTCCAGCCGGTACTTGAAAGCGGTTTCAAGAGCCTCCCATATTTGTCCCTCGTTGCTCTCGCCATCGCCCACCAGACAGAAGGCCCGATAGTATTTTTCGTCCCCCTTGCCGCACAGAGCCATGCCCACGGCCGCACTCAGTCCCTGACCAAGAGAGCCGGTGGAGATGTCGATGCCGGGGCAGCGTTTCATATCCGGATGTCCCTGGAGAATGGAACCCTCCCTGCGCAGGGTGGCCAGCTCCACCGCTTTGTCCTGATCTTGGGCCTTTTCCAGAATAACTCTGGAGATGGCGGCGGGACTGGTGGGCAGAGTGGCCAGAACGCCGATCCGCTTCCCGGTGGCCACGGCCTGCTCCTCCACAGGCTCCTCAATGTTCAGAATGGGAATACTCAGTAGAGGGCGGATGAGCTTGGTGGCTTGGTGCACCGAAGTACAGGTGACTAAAATACCGTCGGCTCCAGAAGCCTCTGCGGCTTTGGCGCAGTTCAACATTCGGGAGGCGATGGCGGGAGTCATGTCATGATACCTCCGGGTGTTGCTGAGCAGGCTGTCGTCCATGATATTGTAGACCCTGAAAACGATGGAAAATGTCCAGTCGGGACCGGCACAGAGGCATCAGAATGAATACATATATGGACAGAATATCTGTCACCACAACGGCAACCCGAAATTCTTTGTTTTTCAGCAGAGGACCAATCTTTTTTGGATGGATAAAATCGAAGCGCGCGCCTTCCCGGCGGGCATAATGGAAGAGAAACAGGGCGCAGAATAGATTTTTTCATGTTATGCTCCGTTCCGGTTTCATGATTCATATCTTCCTGATTTTTTAATATGTTTCCATATTAAAAGACATTTATCGGTAGGACGTCCTATGTTTAAGGACGGCATACAGGGTTTTCTTGACTTGCACCAGAATCGCAAGAGAATAGTCGGGGATTTACCCTCCCATCTTAGACTTGATGTCTTTCCGCCAGGATGAGAGGCTCCGGGCGATAACATCCTCCACCCGACCCGTGTCCCGTTGAAGTATGCAGTCCACCATCTCCTGATGGTGCTGGTCGGCGGAAGCAAAGCCCTCCTCGGTCCGTATATTCTGTTCGATGGATCGTTCAAATAGGTCGTATACCCCTAGAACCATCCGCTTCAGAAAGCGGTTCCGGGTACAGTGGGCCAAATATTGGTGAAACTGATAGTCCAACCGGGCCACCGCACTGACCTCGCCATCGTTAAAACGCTGGCGCATCCGGTTGATATACTCCTGTAATGTCTGAATATCCTCTTGAGTGCTCTTACGGATGGCAAGGTAAAGCACATCTTCACGCAGGGAATTGCGACTGACATTTAGTTCTTTCATCAGTTCAAATTCACTGGGCAAGCGGTCTCCACTGTGAAAGCGCCCTGCAGAAATTGCGTTTCGAATCTCCCGTAGTATATTATCAACCACGGAACTGCTGCTGGCTGGCTCCATCGGCCGGACGGACTCCTGAAATGAGTACATAACCCTATCTCCCTCTGTCGAAACATCCTACGTTTAGCGGTGTAACATTTTTTCGTCTTTTGTCAATAGTTTTATAAATTTTTGGCGGAATAGACATTTTTAAACCATAGTTTTTAGTTAATCACACAGTGCAATTTCAGACCTCTTACCGCTCCCACTGTCTTCGATACGACACAGTCGAGCAAGTGCTGACTTTGGCTGTAATCCTGACGGTAGCTTCACCGCTCCTGTGAACGCTATCAACTATATCATCTCCTCCCGCCACTCTCTCACTATAATCGACCTGAACCGCAGATTTATAGGTGCGGCGTTTAATGTGGATAGCGCCAGCAGTCCATCTCATGGTCGTTGACCACACCCACCGCCTGCAAAAAAGAATAGATAATGACAGTACCCACAAACTTCATCCCCCGGCGCTTCAAGTCCGCTGAGATACGGTCTGATAAATTAGAGCTGGCGCGAACCACATCATCTGTATTCAGGATGATCTGTCCCTGGGTGAAGTCCCAGAGGTAGCGGTCAAAGGAGCCAAATTCCTTTTGTATTTCAAGGAAAACCGAGGCGTTAGTGACAGAAGCCTCAATCTTGCGCCGGTTTCGCACAATGCCGGGGTCGGACATCAGAGCCTCTAGTTTTTCGGGGCCGTAGCCAGCCACAACACTGGGATCAAAGTCATCAAAGACCTTGCGGAACGCTTCCCGCTTTTTCAAAATGGTGATCCAGGACAGGCCGGCCTGAAAGCCTTCCAGGATCAGCATCTCAAACAGCTTCCTGTCATTATGTTCCGGCCTTCCCCATTCCTGATCGTGATAGGCGGTGTACAGATCTAAGCTGGGATCGGCCCAGCAGCAGCGTTTGAGTTCCATTGACATCTCCTCCTTTTTGAGGTCATTATACCGGAACCTGGGCCCTGACGCAAGATTTGTGATTGCGCCAGCGTTCTTTATACAGTATTATAGGCGATATTACGGGGCAATGTGGCGGAGTTGATCAGGATAACCGGCGTTTTATCAATGCGGTGTTTTGGGTGCTGCGAACTGGGGTGCCTTGGCGAGATTTATCTTCAGATTATGGGAAATGGGGAACTCCATCAGAGGTTCATCCGGTGGCGGAGAAAAGGGATTTGGGAAAAGCTGCTGGAAATTCTGATAGATGAGCTGGGTTATGAATGGTTCATGATCGACGCAAGTCATATCAAAGTACATCCTCATGAGGAAGGAGCAAAGGGTGGCAACCAGGATATGTCCAGAATAAAAGGGGGCTCAACACCCAAATACATTTGGCCGTGGATGCGAATGGTATGCCAATCAGAAGCTTTATTACAGAAGGTACCAGAGCAGACTGTAAAGAAGCTGTCCACCTGATTGAGGGTATTTCCGCGGAAGTTCTGCTGGCGGACTGGGGCTATGACACAAATGACATCTTGGCCTATGCGGCTTCGGCAGGGATGCAGGCCGTGATTCCTCCCAAAAAGAACCGAAAGAAACAACGTGAATACGACGAATACCTCTATAAGCTGCGTCATTTGGTAGAGAACTGTTTTCTTGTTTTGAAATGGGGCATTTCCACTCGTTACGCAAAAACTTCAGATGCTTTTTTTGCTGCGGTACAAATTCGTTGTATTGCCATTTGGGTTGTCATTCGTGCCTAATTCATGTAGGCACTATCTAAGAAATAGTATTAATATTGTACTTAGAGGAGGGCTTGCTATAAAAATCAATGTTCAGCAAAACAGCGCCAATTTGTGCCAATACATCTCGCTGTCTTTAGTCTGCTGCGGAGTTTTGACCATTATCGACTGGCTTTTCTGTCCAGAAAAAGGCAAGGGAGCTCCACTACAACAATCTGATGCTTGTGCTGTAGCAAAAAGCGGGGGCGGTCCGAAAGGACCGCCCCTTTTCTTATTCTGGCTTTCGGATCAGCTCAAACTGAGCGTTTTTGTCGATGAAGTCGTCGAACATGATTCCCTGGGCCAGCACCCCGCGGAAGGCCTTCTGCACGCCGTTGATATCGGCGCCGTGCCGGTATATAGCGGCGACAAAATTGTCGTAGTGCCGGTCGTCGCCGCAGGAGATCACCTTGGCGTCCTTCTCATGGTCCGGCCTGATATCAGTGATCCGGTTGTCTTCGCCGAACTGGGCGTTGAGGAAAAACGTTTTGCCCTCGAAGCCGAAGCCGTTCCAACCACAGACCAGGCTGAACACGTCGCACTCGCCCTGTTCCTCCATCTCCCGGTATCTGGCGATCACCTTGTCGAAGACCTCTCCCAGGCTGTCGGGGCAGTCCCCCCGCAGCTCAAAGTCGATGGTCAGATAGTCCTGAAACAGGTAGTAGTTGTCGTCCATGGAGCCCGACAGCCCGATGATGACATTGTCGTTCAGTTTGAAGACCTTTCTGAAATTATGCAGCACGCCGCCGTTGTTCAGGTTCAGTTTCTGCTCTCCGCAGACCAGTGTGAACTGGTCGCAGATCACAGCCTGGACTAAACTCATTGACCGCACCTCTCCTTCTTGATTAAAAATGGTACTGCCCGGTTCCCCCAGGCAGTACCTTTGCGCGTTTTAAACGGACCGGGGCGCTTCTCCTCCGAAGGCCTCAATGGCCTGGGCGGTCTCCGCCCGCTTCTCCTGGATGGCCTCCTTCAAGATGAGGTCCTTCACCTTCATCAGCCGGATGGTGTTGGAGCGCTCGTTCTCATCCAGCTTCATGGTGATATACTTGATGTTGGCCTGCATCTCGGGGATCTTGACGTACTCCAGAGCGTTGACTCGGCGGCGGGTCTTCTCGATCTCCTCAGCCAGGAGCTGAGAGGTCTTTTCGACCTCGGCCAGCCGGAGCATGTCACCCAGTACCCGGGACAGGGCATCTACCGCATCGTCCAGCTCGCCGCTGGTCTGGGCAAAGCCATAGGGGTAGACCTCGCCTGGGTCCTGGCTGCTGGTGCGGAACTGGTACTGAGGGACATCTACCGACATGATGTTCTGGAAGGTCATGTCCAGCTCCACG
>CATKHE010000219.1 GCA_949747935.1 uncultured Eubacteriales bacterium | reverse complement strand
GAATACCCTCCAGGGCACCGTCGTTGCCATGCCCACCCGGGACGACATCGACTTCCCCGTGGAAGAGCACCTCATCGTCGAGCTGTATTCTAAGTAATTATATTGCCGGGCCATTGCGTGAAGAAATGGCGTGTAGGGGCGGATATTATCCGCCCGATGACGCGGTGAAGGAGAGTAGCGGGCGGATGATATCCGCCCCTGCCCCCAGTATATGGAACACCCGGTGAGCATACAGACTTAGAGAACCCTCAGATATTGGTGAGCTGAATGAAGCGGCGCAAGGGCGCCGCCGAGAAAAGGAGGGTATTCCAGCATATGATTGAAATTGAAAAGCCCCGCATCGAATGTGTGGAAAATCCCGGTGACGCTTCCTACGGAAAGTACGTGGTAGAGCCGCTGGAGCGGGGTTACGGCACCACCCTTGGCAACTCCCTGCGGCGGATTCTGCTGTCCTCCCTGCCGGGCACGGCGGTGACCTCCATCAAGATCTCCGGGGTACAGCATGAGTTCACCACCATCCCCGGCGTCAAGGAGGACGTGACCGAGATTGTTCTCAATGTGAAGAGTATTATCGCCAAGCTGTACAGCGAGGGTGTGAAGACCGTTCATATTGAGGCGTCCGGGGAGTGTGAGGTCACCGCGGGCGACATCAAGGCGGACGCCGACGTGGAGATCCTCAACCCGGAGCTGCACATCGCCACATTGGGTCCCGAGGCCAGCATGTCTATGGAGCTGACCCTGTCCCACGGCCGGGGCTATGTCCCAGCGGACAAGAACAAGCCCGCCCAGTCCATCATCGGGGTTATTCCCGTGGATTCCATCTATACCCCGGTGCGCAAGGTCAACTACACCGTGGAGAACACCCGTGTGGGCGATGCCACCGACTATGACAAGCTGACCCTGGAGGTGTGGACCAACGGCACCATTGACGCCCGGGACGCCGTCTCCCTGGGGGCCCGCATCCTGTGCGACCACTTCACCCTGTTCACCGATCTGTCCGAGACCATGGGCACCCGTTCCACCGTGGTGGAGAAGGCGGAGACTCAGCGGGACAAGGTGATGGAGATGACCATCGACGACATGGATCTGTCCGTCCGCTCCTACAATTGTCTGAAGCGGGCCAACATCAATACGGTGGAGGACCTGATTTCCAAGACAGAGGAGGAGATGATGAAGGTCCGGAACCTGGGCCGCAAGTCCCTGGAGGAAGTCATCAACAAGCTGTCCATGATGGGACTGTCGCTGGCCAGCGAGGAGAACAATTAAGCGCCGAATCCCTGAGCAGAGGAGCTTTGACCGGAGCAAGCAGGAGAAACCAAGGTGCCAAAGGCAGCTGTTTCAAGGCCGAGATGGAGGGAAAGCGACCCGGACGCAAGGGGACCGAGGCGTGATATCTAAAGAAAGGCGTATGTAACGTTCCGCCTGATCTGCGGCGTTTGCCGTCAGAATTGAACGAATTCAAACTGATCTCGCCACGCGAGGTCGAAGGAGTGTTTACCATGTCTCAGAAGAACCGCAAGCTGGGTCGTACCAGCGACCAGCGCCGGGCCATGCTCCGCGCCATGGTCACATATCTGCTGGAGAACGGTCAGATCAAGACCACTGTCACCCGTGCCAAGGAAGTGGCTCCCGTGGCCGAGAAGATGATTACCCTGGCCAAGAGCAACACCCTGGCCTCCTACCGTCAGGCCCTGTCCTACATCACCAAGGAGGACGTGGCCAACAAGCTGTTCAAGGAGATCGGACCCAAGTACGCCGACCGTAACGGCGGCTACACCCGTGTGGTCCGTATTGGCCCCCGCCGCGGCGACGCCGCCGAGATGGCCATTATCCAGTTGGTGTAAATGGAAGCAAAAGACCCGCCCTTGCCGGCGGGCCTTTTTGCAAAAATCCGTATCCCGGCAGAATTGAGAAGGGGCTGGGAGTGCTGAATGAGGAGGAGAAAACATGCATATGGCTGACGCGCTCCTGTCACCGCCCGTGGCCGCCGCCATGTACGCGGCCTCCGGCGCCGCTGCGTGCGCCTGTGTCAAGGTGCTGCGAAAGGATGAAAATACGGTCAAGCTGCCGGCGATGGCGGTGACATCAGCCCTGGTATTCGCAGGGCAGATGGTTAATTACGCCATCCCGGGCACCGGCTCCTCCGGCCACCTGTGCGGCGGGATGATGCTCTCGGCGCTGCTGGGGCCCCAGGCGGGCTTTCTCTCTATGACGGTGATTTTAACCATCCAATGCCTTTTCTTTGCTGACGGCGGCCTGCTGGCTCTGGGGGCGAACTGCTGGAATATGGCCTTCTACGGCTGCTTCGCAGGGTATTATCTTCTGTGGAGGCCAATTATGCGGGGGAGATGGTTCTCCCGGCTGGAGGAGAGCAGGTCGGCCCGGCTGAAGATTATCTTGGCCAGCGTGCTGGGCTGCGTGCTCACGCTACAGCTGGGTGCCCTCTCGGTGGTGCTGGAGACCACCCTCTCCGGCGTGACAGAGCTGCCCCTGGCCGCTTTCGCCGGAGTGATGCAGCCCATCCATCTGGCCATTGGCCTGGTGGAGGGGGGAATCACCGCCGCCGTCCTGCTGTTTGTCCACGAGGCCCGGCCCCAGCTGCTGATGGAGGGGGAGACATCCTCGTCCCGGAGCAGATGCTCCCCACGGGCCGCACTGACCGTTTTGGCGGTCACGGCCCTGGTGGTGGGCGGAGGAATGAGCCTTGCGGCCAGTTCCGCCCCGGACGGCCTGGAGTGGTCCCTGTTCGGGTCGGACCGCGGCGCCAATATGGGACTGGACGAGGAGAACTACGGTATTCCAAGCGCGGCGGCGGCGGCGGCGGGGGCCATCCAGGAGAAGACGGCCCTGCTGCCAGACTACGCCTTTCCAGACAGTGAGAGCCCCGTGGGGACCAGTGTCTCCGGTATGGCGGGCTCCGTGGTGGTTGCGGCCGCAGTAGCGGGAATATGTCTGACCGGAGGCTTTTTCCGCAGGAAGAAAGCTGGAAAAAGCGATGAAATGTGATATGATTTCAGGGGCGCCCTACCGGCGCCTCTGAAATCCTTTTGTGAGGAGCGCTATGGATCAACTGTCTCAGGCCCGGCTGGAACTGCGGGAGATGGACGCCCTGGCGGGAATGAATTCACCGGTCCACCGGCTACATCCCCTGTGCAAGCTGTTGGTGACCATTTTCTACATAGGAACGGTGACGTCTTTTCCCAAATACAGCCTCTCCGCGCTGATGGCGATGGTGCTGTATCCGGCGGTGATGTTTTCGGTGGCGGGAATCCCGCTGTCTTTGTGCTTCCGCCGGCTGCGCTTTGTGCTGCCCCTGGTGTGGGCGGTGGGTCTGGCCAACCCCTTTTTGGACCGGACCCCTCTGCTCCGCCTGGGGGGGATGGCAGTCACCGGAGGAATGCTCTCTATGGTTACGCTGATGCTGAAGGGGACCCTCGCCCTGACGGCATCCTTCCTCCTGCTGGCCACCACCCCTGTCGACCGGCTGTGCGCCTGTCTGAGGCGGGTCCAT
>CATKHE010000218.1 GCA_949747935.1 uncultured Eubacteriales bacterium | reverse complement strand
GGCGGCGGCCAGCCTTTCGGCCTGCTCCAGCTGCTCCGGGTCCAGGGCGGGGCGTTCCTCCCCCTCCACCGGCGTAAGGGCCAGCTCCTCACACCGGGAGCGCACCGTTTGAAGCAGACCCCCGGCGTTGCCGGCAATCAACAGAAAGGCGGCGTAGGCCGGGCCCTCCTCCAGCAGCTTGAGCATGGCATTCTGGGCGGAGGGGTTCATCCGGTCCGCTTCCTCCAGCAGATAGACCTTCCGCTCCCCCTCGTTGGGGCGGATATAGGCGTCAGACCGCAGGGCCCGCACCTGGTCCACCGTGATAGGCTTTCCCGCCTCCGGCCCGGCGGTGACGGAGAAGTCAGGGTGAATCCCCTTTTCTGTCTTCAGACAGGCCGGGCAGGTCCCGCAGGGCCGCTCTCCCCCGCCGGTGCACAGCATAGCCGCCGCCAAGCGGCGGGCCAGAGCATGCCGCCCCGAGCCGGCCGGACCTGAGATAATATAGGCGTGGGACAGGCCCCGATCCCACTCCCGCCGGGACAGCCGGTCCTTGATTCGCTGGTTTCCCGCTAAGGTGGACAGGTTCATAGGCATTCCTCTGTTTCCTGCAGGGGCGGCCTGTGGCCGCCCCTACAAAAGTACCGTTCGAATCTCTGACAGCATATTATACCCTATTTTCTGCAAATAGGCCAGTTCTTTTTTTGAAATTCGCTCTCCGGGGGCCACCACGGGCACCCCCGGAGGGTAGGGCGCGATCTGACAGGCGGCAACCTCCCCCTCGCAGTCCTTCAGGGGCCGGACCCGGCTGGGGGCGAAGAGGGCCTGACGGAGGGAGATCACCCGCTCCGGGATGGGCGGGGCGGGGATGGCTGGGCCGTCCCCCATCAGGTGACGCAGCTCCTCCAGCGCCCCCTCCAGGCGGAGGAAGTCCTCGTCACTGTCCTGGGCGGTACAGATGAACACCACATGGCCCCCGTCCTCCATCTCGGGACGGACCCCTCTCTCCTCCAGGGCCCTTGCGAAGGCGGGGCCGTCCTTTACCTTCAGGGTGAGGCGGCAAGGGTCCAATGACCGCTCCCCCCGCAGACTGGGGAATTTCCGCCGCAGCTCCATCGTCCGGACCGCTGCCCGACGGTACTCGTGCCAGCCTGTCTCCTCCAGCAGCCAGTCCCGGGCCAGGTCTATGGAGGCCATCATAGGATAGGAGGGGCTGGAGCTGCCGTAAACCGAGGCCATCTGCCGCACCCGGTCCGGGTCCATCCCGTTGACAAAGAGCAGGGCGGTCTGCCCCATGGCGGGCAGAGTCTTGTGGGCGGAGACGACCGCACCGTCCGCCCCGCAGAAGGGGTCCAGCCCCAGAAAGGGCAGGTGGGCCCCATGAGCTCCGTCCACAAGGAGCTTTCCCCCGTGGTTGTGGACAATTTTTGAGATGACCCCGATATTGGACAGAACACCAGCATAGGTGGGGGATGTAACAAAGACTGTTCTGACATCAGGGTTCTGGTTCAGCCCTTTCTCCACCGTCTCCGGCAAAATGGGGCCGGCCAGGTCCTCCTGCCAGGGACGCTCCAGCCAAACCGGTTCCAGGTCCAGCAGGGCCAAGGCGTTAAAGGCCGCCCGGTGGCAGCCCCGGTCCACAAGGACCCTCTCCCCCGGCCGGGCACACAGAGCCAGTCCGGTGTGAATTCCCATGGTGGACCCGCCGGTGAGGAATTGACAGCAGTCAAAGCCGAACAGCTCCGCCCAAAGGCGCTGGGCGGAGTGGAAGGGCTCGCCGGCCTCATAGAGGTTGCCGGTGGAGGCCAGCTCGGTAAGGTCGATGGCAGCCAGTCCCGCCAGCTCCGGGGCAGGGAGAAACTTCCCCTTGTGTCCCGGCATGTGAAAGCGCAGGGGATTCCCCGCGGCGTATTCCCGCAGGGCGTCGTAGAGAGGGGTGGGCATAGAATGACCTCCAAAAAAGGCGGAAGGGTCTCCCCTTCCGCCTGAATATTATTTCTGATGGGGGGCGTAGGCCACTACGGTGCGGCGGTTGGGCTCCACGCCGGTGGAGTAAGTGGTAACGCCCTTGTAATCCTGGAGAGCCGTGTGAATCACATGGCGCTCATAGGCGTTCATGGGCTCCAGGGTCATGTTCTTCCGATATTTGACCACCTTGCCCGCCACCTTGACGGCCAGCCGCTGGAGAGACTCCTCCCGCTTGGCCCGGTAGCCCTCGGCATCCACATGGACGCGCACCCGCTTGGACTGCCCCCGGTTTACGCTGTAGCTGGTGAGCTGCTGGATGGCGTCCAGAGTCTCCCCCCTGCGGCCGATGACGGCGCCCAGGTCCTTCCCCTGAAGGACCACCTTATAGCCCCCCTCGCTGGTGACAAAGATCTCAGGGACAGCCTCCACCTGGAGGTGCCCCATCAGTCCGGTGAGGAACTCCCGAATGCGAACGGCCCTCTCGTCGTCCGCCTTGGCCGGCTCCAGAGTCACGGGCTCCCGGGGGGCGGCGGTGCCGATGAGCACCTCGTCCCCCTCCCGCAGCCGGTTCTCCCGCTGGGGGCGGGGACGGCGCTCCGGCCGGGGCTGGCTCTTCTTCGGGGGAGCCATGCCCGGCTTGGCGGACAGGATGGTCTCCTCCGCCACGGGGGAGACGGAGACGGAGGCGGCGGGGACCGCGGGGGCCTCCTCCTTCTCCTCGGGCCTGGGGGCGGCCTTTCTCGCCATGGGCTTCGCCGCGGGAATCACCGGCTCCTCCACAGGGGCGGGCTTCTCCGCCTGGGATGGGGGAGTCTCCTTTTCCGGCTCTTCGCCCATGGGGCAGGGTCTGCCGTCCACCTCGTTATAGCTCACCCGGACCTTGGCCGGGTTGCTGCCAAAGCCCAGAAATCCGGACTTGGCCCGCTCAATTACCTCCACGGACACGTCGTCCCGGTCCAGACCCAGCTGGAACAGGGCGGCGGAGATGGCGTCCTCCTCGGAGCGCCCGGTGGTCTCAATCCATTTTAACATCACTCAGCCCTCCTTGTCTTTATCCTTCTTTTTGCCCTTCCGGCCGGCCTCAGCCTGGGCCAGGGCACGGAAAAGCTGGTTGGGGTCGGTGTAGGGGGTCACGCCGCCGTAGCGGCCCGGAATGTAGGAGCGGCCCCGGGCGTAGGCGCGAATGCCCTCCCGGCTGTCGTCCCGGTTGACGCCATCCTGCTCGGGCTCCACGTCCTTCTTCTGTCCGGGCTTCTTTTTGCCCTTCCCCTTCTTCTCCTCCTCGATCCGGCGCTGACGCTCCAGACGGGCCTCCTCCTTGCGGCGCTTCTCCTCTTCCTTCTCCTCGGCCTCCCGC
>CATKHE010000217.1 GCA_949747935.1 uncultured Eubacteriales bacterium | reverse complement strand
GACAGGGCCTCGATCACCCATTGGAGGTAGTGGACCAATGCCGTAAAGGGGACCGCCAGCACCGCGGCCATCCCAGGCAGAAACAGGGCCAGCGTCCCAACTCCCAGCCCGCCCAGAAACAGAAAGCCGATGGCCCACAGGGTAAGCAGATTAGACAGAGGGGCGATCAGGGATATCATCTTGAAGTGGAGGGCAACCAGGGGGACGGTGAGCACTGAAGCCCCCAGGGTGGCTGACAGTGTGGAGACGGCAAAATATGGTCCCGCCCGCAGCAACTTCTCCCCCCAATTTTTGGGCTTACGAAGCTGGTCCATGCGGAGCTTCTTCAAGAGCCAGGCCTGAACCCGGTCAGACACCAGCAGGATGCCCGCCACCGCCGCAAAGGACAGCTGAAGACCGATGTGAGCGGCCGAAAAGGGGTTGACCCACAGCAGAATCATCAGCGCCAGGGCCAGCGCGGTGGGGCCGTCCCGCTCCCGGTCCAGCAGGGGCGCCAGCTGGAGCATGAGGATCATCACCGCCGCCCGGAGCACCGAGGGAGTGTTGCCCGCAATGCCGCAGAACAGCGCCACCCAGAAAATGGTAAGCACGGCAGTGGACCGCCTGCCCCGGCCCAGCAGGGCGGTGAGCAGGCTGGCCAGGAAAGCCAGGTGCATCCCGGACACCGCCACTGTGTGGCTCAAGCCAGTTCGCTCCAAAGAAGTGGTAAATTCGTCGGTGAGGTTGTCCCGGTTGCCCGTCACCAGAGCCCGGACAAAGCCGGCCGCGTCCTCCGGAAAGGCGGCGTCGATACCGGTTTTCAGGGCTTTCGACGCCCAGGCGGCAAAGTATTGGGGCGGGACATGGGCTGGACGCTCCACCTCCAGCCGGCCGTAGGCCTGGGCCCGGAGGAAGATGCCCTTGGCGGTGTAGTAGGTGATCTTCTCCCCGGCAAAGGTGCGGTCCCCCAGGGTGCAGTGGGCGATGGTCTCAAGCTTGTCCCCGGGCCGCAGCCCCGCTCCCTGCTCGTCCGTGTACAGGATGGCGGACACCTTCACCCAGCCCTCTGTCTCCGCCCGGACCGGCACCGTACAGCCGCCGTAGAGGCCTTCCTGGGGCCAGTCGGTCACGGTCGCGGTGAGGCGGACCGTGCGGCCGTCCAGCTCTTGGGCCGGACGGAAAAAAACCGCCATATACCCCGCAGTCCACAAAAATCCCACTGCCAGTCCCCAAAGAATAAGCCGGATGCGGGTACGGGCAGGGCTCTTTTTTCGCATTACCAGTCCCACAGCCGCCGCTAGCAGGGCCAGTACTCCTCCCAGAAGAGGCAGAAAAACATCCATTCCGGCATAGATGGCAAGAAATATGGCGGCGGCAAAGGAGAAGGCAAAGGATGCCAATACACGCATGTCCTCTCCCCTCCCTCGGCTTTTCTTAAAGGGTATCATGTTTAACGGGAAATTGCAAGTGAACTATCCCATCGAATAGAAGTTGTTTACTTGTTTGCGTTGCCCCGCTTTCCGCTGCCATTAAAAGAATCTGATTCTTCTGGGTTCTCTTATGTGTTTTTATTGGTAACACTCTTAAAGATTTCAAAATATCGAACTTACTATCTCCTTCGATTTATCGAAAAACAATAAAAATATATTGACAATCGGTTTTCTGTGTGCTAGGATTAGGCCAATCGAAAGGAGGCGTTTCCATGGAAAGGACTGCTGTGCAAAGGCTGGCCCGAGTGCTTCGGGTCCTTGTTGTCATTACGTTTATGTGCAATTTGATCGTGCTGTTTCTGGTTCCTGGTATGGCCGCGTTTTATGTCGGTGGAGGGGATACCGGGCTGTTGGAAAACAACAGCGCGTTCCAGTTTATTCGGTTTTTTACTACGATTTGGCACCCTGTTATTTGGATGCTGGGGGCAACGGGAGAGGGGCAGGTCTGGGTGGTGCTGAGCTTGTTTCTGCTGTTCTGCGGAGGTTGCACCGCTTTGATTCTTTGGCAGGCAAAAAAGGTGCTGGACACAATTTTGAAAGGCGAGCCCTTTACCCTTGGCAATGCGGTCAATTTGAAACGGGCGGCGGTATGCT
>CATKHE010000216.1 GCA_949747935.1 uncultured Eubacteriales bacterium | reverse complement strand
CCACAGATATGGGGGATGAAAAATGTCTGACTATCAGGACCGGAAAAACAACGGCGACGGATTCTACTGGCTGATTGCCCTTGGACTGATCTTTACCGGCGTGGCCGCTCCGGTGGGCGTGCTGATGATCGTGATGAAGGTGCTGGGCGGGGACCAAAAGAAGAAGAAACGGCAGCAGGGGCGCCATCCTTACTACCAGCAGCAGTCCGGAGGCGCAGGGGCCCGGACCTCCCGCGAGGTTCCCTCCTGGGAGGCCCCCTCCCAGGCCGCTCCTTCCTGGGAGGAGCCCGTTCAAGCCCCTCTCCACCCCAAGAAAAAGAAAGGCAAGGTCCGAGATCTGATCGCCGAGCTGGATAAAAAGGGCAAGAGCTGGGCCATCGCCGGGGGCGCCACCGCCGCCGGCTGCCTGATTGCCTTTATCGGCAGCCTGGGGGACCCGCTTTATTGGCTGTTCAACGGCGATTTCGCCTTTTTTATTGAGGAGATCATGGGCCTGATGGTGCTTCCCTGCATCGCCGCCGCTGGCTTGGGCGGCCTGTGGGCTGGACTGCGCAAGCGCAAGCAGGCCAGCCGTTACCGCAATTACCTGGCCATGGTGGGCAGTCAGAGCTCGGTGTCCATCTCCGCCCTGGCCTCGGCCACCGGCCTGTCCCCCTCCAAGGTGCGGGACGATCTGGCCGACATGCTGGACGACGGCCTGTTCCCCCAGGGATATCTGGACTACGGCGGCGACCGGCTGGTCCTCACCGGCGAGGGCATCTCTCAGCCCGCCACGGAGCAGCCCAAGACGGCTCCCCCTCCCCCCAAGGAGGACGAGAACGCCATTCTGGCCGAGATCAAGGCGGTCAACGACGCCATCAATAACGAGAAGATGTCCGCCCAGATTGACCGAATCGGGATTATTACCGCCAAAATTTTGGACTATCAGAAGACCCACCCGGACAAGGCCGTCCAGCTCCACAGCTTTTTGAGCTACTACCTGCCCACCACCCTGAAGATCCTCCGGGCTTACGCCCAGCTGGAGGATCAGGAGGTATCCGGCTCCAACATCACCGCCGCCATGCAGCGCATCGAGGGCATGATGGACAAGGTGGTGGAAGGCTTCGAAAAGCAGCTGGACCTCCTCTTCCAGGGGGACGCTATGGACATCACCACCGACGTGGAGGTTCTGGAGCGTATGCTGGCCAAGGATGGCCTGTCCGACCAGCAGGGCCTTACCCTGGGACTGTAAGCAGAAAAACTATTGCGGTCCCCGCCTGCATTGAGAGCAGGCGGGGACCGTTTCATCATTGATATTTCTCATAGACCTGAAGGATCTCTTCGGCCTTCTCCGCTACAATCAGCGAAATCGTCAGTCCGTCCTTTCGGACGGCACCTTGCTGTATGATAGGCATGTACTCTGTCAAATACACCTGGGCGGCTTTCTCCTTATCCTCCAACCGCTTCTCCAGCTTCTCCTGGATATCCACGGCCGCATCTTGGTTCGTTGCCTGGATAATGACAATCTCGTCCGGACCTGTCCCCTCCTCCAGAAGCAAATAGACCGCGCTGTCGTAGCTGTCCTCTGAAATTCCCGTACTGTCAAGCAGCAGCTCCTCCGCCAGATCTACCATCTCCGGCAGCTCCACCTCCTGCTGGATCGTCTCAAACAGCTCCTGGGGCTCCGGTAATTTCTCTTTCTTCGCCGAACAGCCTGCCAGCAGCGCCGCGGCCATCGCCACCGCCAGCAAGACACGCCGCTCCCTCTTCATTCGCACACCCCTCATCCCTTGTCTGCCGCAAAAGCATATAGTGCGTCCACTGCCGCCTGGGCTCCGGTATTGCTGAGATGCAGGTAGCCATCCCGGCAGAAGTCATCGGGCAGAGCCCCGTCCTCATTGGACAGACACGAGTGGATATCAACATAAGGAATGTCCCGCTCCTCGCACAGGTCGATCAGGGCGGTGACAAATTCATCGATCAGCTCGTTGTCGAAATTCCGGTTTGCGGTATAGGCGGGCAGCCATTTGGAGGCCACCTTCGGGGGATTTGTCAGCACGATCACCTCGCCCTCCGGGAGAAGCTTCTCCAGGCTGTCGATCAATCCGCCGTAGTGCTCCACCGTCCGCTCCACCGACGGGGCCACGGCGGACAAATCGTTCAGCCCCAGAAGCAAAAATATCCGGCGCGGGGCAATGTCGGCGACCAGCTCCTCCAGAGGGGCCTCCTCCCCCCTGTAGCTGTAAAGAAGGCACTGGTCGTTCTCCCCCGTTAAGTCAGCCAGGGTAATGCCCGCCACCGACGTCAGAAACTTGGCCTCCCCCAAGGTCGCAGTCTCCTTCCGCTGCGCCGCCACATACTGCCGGATACCCTCCATGATAGAGTCTCCAATAAACAGTGCCTCGTCAAAATATGGATCGTTATGTTCCAGAATCTCTGGCTGGGATATCCCGCCCCCGGAGCCGTCCTCCAGGCCGCCCTTCGATGTGTTCCCCTGGCCGCTCCCGGAAACATCCTCCAGGAGCGGCATGTCCTGACTGTCCGCCGACGTACCGGCGCTCTGACCGGCCGACGGCAAACCGGGGTCCGGAGAGGAGGAACCGCCAGAACCTGTGTCCGCTCCGCAGCCCGCCAGAAGGAATGCCAAAAACAGACAGAGACAACTCCGCCCGGGCCTCGCACATTTTCTGATCTTGCCCAGATTTTTCACACTCTCACGTCCATTCTTCTATCTCCGCCGATAGGTCACATACCGGAACCTGAGCCCCTTTTCCTCCAGTTCCGGGCCCTCCTCCACAGCCCGCCACTCAGACAGCGCGTCCAGGTCGGGGAAGAAGCAGTCGGCCTCCGGAAAGCGGCCGGCGACCCTGGTCACATAGGCGGTATCGCACTTGTCCAGCAGAACCGCGTACACCGAGGCCCCGCCGATGACAAAGGCGTCCTCCGGGGCCACGGCCAGCAAGGCGTCAAGGTCTGAAAAGACCTCAGCCCCTTCGGGGGCGAAGCCAGGATTCCGGGACAGGATCAGGTTGCGCCGGCCCTTCAAGGGCCGGCCCCCGGGGAAGGTGGCCAGGGTCTTTCGGCCCAGAATCACCGTGTGGCCGCTGGTCAGCGCCTTGAAATGCTTCAAATCTTCCGATATGTAGACCAGCTGGTCGCCATCCTTTCCGATGGCCCAGTTCTGGTCCACAGCAACGATCACGTTCATCATTGTATCCCTCTATACTGCCACCGGTATTTTCTGATCCAGGGGATGGGCCTGGTAGCCCTCCAGCTTTACGCTGGAGGGGGTGAAGTCATAGAAATCGGTGACAGACTTGTCCAGACTAAATTGGGGAGCGTCGTAGGGCTCGCGGGCGATCAGCTCCTCCACCACAGGGACGTGGCGGTCGTAGATGTGGCAGTCGGCGATGACGTGGACCAGTTCCCCGGCCTCGAAGCCTGTCACCTGGGCGATCATGTGGAGCAGCACGGCGTACTGCATCACGTTCCAGCCGTTGGCGGTAAGCATGTCCTGGGAGCGCTGGTTCAAAATGGCGTTGAGGGTGTTCCCCGACACGTTGAAGGTCATGGAGTAGGCGCAGGGATAGAGGGCCATCTCACTTAAATCGTGGTGGTTGTACATGATGGCCAGGATACGCCGGGAGGCGGGGTCGTTTTTCAGGTCCCAGAGGACCTTGTCCACCTGGTCCATGTCCCCCTGAGGGTAGTGGTGCTTAACCCCCAGCTGGTAGCCGTAGGCCTTGCCGATGGAGCCCGTTTCGTCCGCCCAGGCATCCCACACGTGGCTGTTCAGGTCATGGATGCTGTTGGACTTCTTCTGCCAGATCCATAGCAGCTCGTCCACCGCCGACTTGATATACTGCTTCCGGACGGTGAGAATGGGAAATTCCTTCCGCAGGTCGTAGCGGTTCACCACTCCGAAGAGTTTTACTGTGTGGGCGGGGGTCCCGTCCTCCCAACGGGGGCGGACCTCCCGGTCGGTGTCCCAAACGCCCCGGGACAGGATGTCCTTGCAGTTTTGAATAAATATCTGATCGGCGTAGCTCATTGTCCGAATCCTCTTTCTTTTTACATAGTTTAAACATCTTACCACAGGAAAGAGCGGAACGCAAGACGCGTCCGCTCTTTTTTTCATACTCCCTTGTATTTCTTCCGCGTGGCGATCCCACCCCGAATATGACGCTCCGCTTTGTTCTGCTCCAGCACTTCTTTCACCTGGAGATAGAGCGTCCGGTTGAAGGCAGGCAGGCGCTCGGACAGGTCTTTATGTACCGAGCTCTTGCTGATGCCAAACTTTTGTGCCGCGGAGCGCACTGTCGCCCGGTTCTCCAGGATGTAGAGCGCCAGACGCTCGGCCCGTTCCTCCATGTTTCCTTTCAAAGCACAACACTCCCCGCCTCTTGCTGTTCCATCCTATGCGCATTTCAGCGGAGATATGAGCGGTTTTCCTTTTGAGGAATAGACTGAAAAAGGGAGGGATCGTCTTGGGAAATCTTTTGGACTATTTGGCCTGGCGGGGAGATCTGTCTTTGGAATGCGTCCCCTTCGGCCCGGTGGACGCACTGGCTCTGTCTGCCCTGTCTTACATCCATCTGGAAGGTCTGATCTCCGGCGAACCGGGAGAGCCGATCCCCTTGGCGCAGGCGGCGAAGCGGTATCTCGCTCTCCCCTCGTCCCGGCAGGGACAGCGGCGGTGTGACAGCGACCTGGCCCTCCTCCGCACGCTGGGTGAGGTCCCCCGGTTTGCCGGGATGGGCCTGACCTGCCCGGTGGACCGCTTCGTTCCGGAGGAGGAGAGTCAGTTCGCCGCCCTGACCGTCCTCACCGGAGACGGCTCCGCCTTTCTCTCCTTCCGTGGGACTGACGGCACCCTGGTGGGCTGGAAGGAGGACTTCAACCTCAGTTTTCTGGATGTAGTCCCCGCCCAATTAGCCGCCGCAGCCTATATTCAGGCCCTTGCCGCCGGCTTTTCCGGCCCTCTGATACTGGGCGGGCACTCCAAGGGGGGCAATTTGGCCATCGCCGGCGCCTCTTTATGTCCGGTCAGGGTCCGGGACCGCATTCGGACCGTCTACTCCTTTGACGGCCCAGGCTTCGGCCCCTACCTCTTGGCCCGGCCTGGCTATCAAGAGCTGCGTACCCGCATCCGCAGCTTTGTGCCAAAGTCCTCGGTTGTGGGCCTGCTGCTGGGCCATGAGGAGCCCTGTACCGTTGTCGACAGCGACCAGGAGGGTCTGTTCCAGCACGATCTATACTCCTGGCAGGTGTTGGGCCCCGGCTTTGTCCGGCTGGAGGAGATTACCGCTGGAAGCCTGATGATCGACCGCACCCTGAAAAACTGGCTGTCCAGCCTGACCAATGAGCGGCGGGAGACAGTGGCCGACATGCTTTACAGCCTGCTGTCCGCCGGAGACGCCAAAACAGTAAAGGAGGCCCTGGAGCCCGCTAACCTGGCCAGCGCCCTCCGGGCCGCCCTGTCCAGCGATCCTCAGGATCTCCTCATTTCAGCCGCCTCTCTTGGCCGGCTGGCAGGCGCTCTCCTCCGGGCGCTGCCGCTCCGAAAACAGACTTAAGGCAGCGCCTCCGGAAACCCGGAGGCGCTGGTTCAGTCATTCCAGTTGTCGGTCCGCTCACTGATGATATACCGCGGCCGGTGTTTGCTCTCCATGTAAATTTTCCCCACATAGATGCCAATCACGCCCAGGCAGATCAGCTGAATGCCCCCCATGAAGCAGAGAATGGCCACCATACTGGCCCAGCCGGCCACTGTGTGCCCCGTCAGCTGGGAGACCACCGCCCAAATCACCCCCGCAAAGCTGAGCAGAGAGATAAAGATTCCCAGGCCGGTAATCAGCTCCAGAGGTTTTGTGCTCAGGCTGGTCACCCCATCTGCGGCAAGTCCCAGCATCTTCTTCAGTGGATAGTGGCTCTGGCCGGCCAGCCGCTCGTGGCGCTCATAGCTGACGGTGGAACTGGGGAAGCCCGCCAGCGGCACCAGTCCACGCAGGAAGAGATTGACCTCCTGAAACTGATCCAGCTCCCGGAGCACTCGGGCGGAGATCAGCCGGTAGTCAGCGTGGTTAAAGACCACCTCCGCCCCCATGACGGAGAGAAAGCGGTAAAAGCTCTCTGCGGTAAAACGTTTGAAAAAGGTATCCGTCTTCCGGCTGCTCCGCACGCCATAGACCACCTCGCTGCCGGACAGATAGGCCCGAATCATCTCATCCATGGCGTTGATGTCGTCCTGCCCGTCGCAGTCGATGGAGATGGTAACAGCGCAGCGCTCTCTGGCCTCCATCAGACCGGCCAGCACCGAGCTTTGATGTCCCCGATTCCGGCTCTGCCGGAGACCCAGGAAGCGAGGGTCCTCCCGGGACAGCGACTGAATGAGGGCCCAGGTCCCGTCGCTGCTGCCGTCGTCCACAAAGAGAACCCGGCTGTTTGGAGAAATCAATCCCTGTGCCGTCAGGTCCTCCAGCTTTTGACAGAACATAGGAGCCGTGATGGGCAGGACCTTTTCCTCATTATAGCAGGGCACCACAATGTACAGCACCGTGTCCGTCATGCTCTTCACTCCTTCTCTCAGCTTCATCGGAACCGGACCACAGCGGTTTCGTCAATCATAGCCGCATAGCCGCGCTGGGGATAGCGGGGCATGGCCTGAACCTCCTCCCGCTCCTCCAGCCACTCCCCAGTGACGGCGTTAACCTGCCGCTGCATCACATTCCGAAAATAGATTCTATAGTTATAGCTGATGGGCGAGTTGAGGGTGATCCCTATCATGCTGGCCACCGTCTCAGTGCCCGGAGGAGAAATAAGAACGTCATGGGGCGTGCCCACAAAGGCCACCTGCGTCTCCCCCTCCACATAGCCCTCCAACCGCTCCACATCGTACATTACCTTGGTCATCAGCGACAAAGTAGACTGATACTGGACCTCTTTTCTGGTGTAGACCAGGTTGGCGGTTTGGATGTTTGCAAAGATCAAAAAGCCTATGCACAGACAGACCACTCCAGAGAGAATCCTGATCCAATCGAACGTCTGCCGTTCCTTCCACAGTTCCCTCGCAAGAAGCAGAGGAACCAGATAGAGCAGCCAGAAAGCAAAGAACATCAAATCGTGGGTCATGCCGCTGAGCATCCGCATGAAGTTGGCCCCCATGGGCAGCCCGGCCGCCAGCACCAGAAAGAGCGCCGTCTCCAGGCCTCCAACCTTCCGCCTCCGAAGCAGAAGCAGTGAGGCAGACAGGCTGAACAGCGTCAGCAGTGTATTGACTCCCGCTACCACCTGCCTGGAGTAAGCGGAAGCGGTATCCAGCACGAATTTTGCCCCAATCAGCTTATAGCAATCCACCAGCCGCGCCAGAATGGGCTGGTCGTTGGTCCAGAGGACCTCCATGCTGTTATAGGTGCCCGCAATCATCTGCACACCCATCATACGGCACACCGTCGTCGTCATAACATAGTAGCTCAGTCCACCCAGCAGGATCATTCCCATCCCGAACAGACCGTTGACAACGACCTCCCCGCCTCCCCGCCGCTGGAGCAGGTCCAGCATGGAGCGCACCATGATCAGTGTGATAATCGTGGGCAGGAAGCTCTGATAAAACCCCAGCGAGAGGGCTGTCAGCCCCACGCCCGCAGCCAGGAGACACCATTTTTTCTCCCTGGAAAACAGCCGCCAGCACATCACAGCGCCTACCGAGAGCAGGATGGAGCAGGAATTTGTCCCCAGCCAGGGGAAAAAACCGCCGGTGAGGGATATAATGGTCCGGTTGGTCACAAAAATCCCCGCGATCATCAGCAGGACCGGCTTTTCCCTCACCTCCAGCAATCTCGCCACAAGAAACACAGCCAGCCCCAGCCAGAGCAGAGCCAGCGCCCCCACCGTCCACGGGGTGGACACGCTCGCGCCGGTCAGATGACGGTAAAGCGGGACCATAATACGACCCAGCGCCATCTGTTCCCCGTCGTTGGAGGCGTCCGAATAGTAGGCAACCAGCCCATCGCCGGAGGGGTGGAGATTCAGAAATGCAAAAGCGTGAGCCAGCAGACCCAGAAGCGCAGTAAACAGCAACGCATATCTAAAGGTCTCCACCCGGTCCACCGGACAGTCTGGTCTCCGCAACTCCCTCTCAAAATGATTCATAGCAGCCCGTCCTCTCATTCGCAGCTCCATACACTATACGTTTGCCGACCTTGTTTGTCAAGAAATTTCAAAATCTTTCCCAGAAATATCCTATTCCTGACGCACAATTTTCGCCGTATACCTCAGCTTGCCCAGATCTCTGCCCCGCATATTCAGCTGTCCGACCAGGGCGGAAATCTCCCCTTGGACCCGCTCTACCTCCGCCCTGAAATCCCGGGCGGACAGGCGCAGAGCGCCATGACCCAGGATGATCAGCTGCTCCAGGCCGTCGGAGGTGGCCACCCGGACCCGGTGGTTTTTCCCCAGGTCGTAGGTGGCCTTTTCGATATAGGCGTCGGCGGTCTCGGCCTCCTTGGTG
>CATKHE010000215.1 GCA_949747935.1 uncultured Eubacteriales bacterium | reverse complement strand
CATGCTGTCCCGGATGATGCTCTCCGGGGCCAACGTCCTCATGCTGGACCAGCCCACCAACCACCTGGACCTGGAGTCCATCGCCGCCCTGAACAAGGGGCTGGAGGCGGTCAAGTGCAACGTGCTGGTGGCCTCCCACGACCACCAGCTGATTCAGACGGTCTGCAACCGGGTCTTTGATTTCACCGCCGACGGCAAACTTGTCGACCGGAAAATGACCTATGACGAGTATCTGGACAGCCTGAAGCAATAAGAAAAGACACAGCGTCTGTGTCTTTCTTCTCCGGGGCGGACAGTCAGCTGTCCGCCCTGTTTCGTTCAATTTTGATATCCAGCTCCCGAAAAAACAGGGCAATCAGGTTGTCAATTCGCTGGACGCACTGGGGATCGCTCAGTCTGTTATTTTCCAGCACACAGCGTATGGCCTCCAGGGTCTGGACCGCCCGGCTCTCCACTGCGCTGGAAATGACCGCGGGGTGCAGCCGTTCCATGTGCTCCATCACGATTTTGCCCACCGCGGCGTGGCACAGAGCGGTGGGAATGTCATACTCGCTGTTCATGGCTTTTCTCACCCCTCTCCAACGTGTAATGCTCCAGCGCGTACTCCAAAAACAGGCCGATGAGTTCGTTCCGGCTGCGTCCCGTCTCCCTGGAGACGTCGTCCATCCGGCTGACCACCGTCTCCCTCAGGCGGACGGAAAACGTCCGATATCCGTCCTCTCCCTTTGGCCTCTTTATTGTCACAATCAGCGCATCATTTCCCACGAAATCACCTCAATTCGATTTAATTCTACAACAATTGAGGCACCGCGGCTATGCTAAAAAAGATGTTATAAATTATGTTCGCCGTCCTGGCGCGATTGACCGTCACAGCGGGAATTTTTTGCGGGAAATGTTCTTTTCCCTCTTGTAAATATCTGGAGGATTGTGCTATAATGATGTTGGTCGAAAGGCCGCCTGTGCATATTTTCCTTGCGATGACGGCCAGTCCGCGTCTGGCCGTCATTAAAAAATGTCAAGGCCCCCAGAGAAGAAGTTTCTCCGGGGGCCTTTTTGTCTCACAGCCCCAGTCCGTAAATTCGGTTGGCGTTGCAAAAAAATACCCGTTCCCACTGCTCCTCCGGCACCAGACGCCGGATAAACCCGATATACTCCTCCAGATTGACAATGGGCCAATCCGTTCCATACATGATATCGTCCCACCGGCAGATGGCGGTGAGCCATGTGGTCAGCAGGCCGGCATAGCCCGCCTGTTCCCGGAAATACCGGTTCAGGTCCACCCGACCCTCCAGCAGCCCCGAGAGGTCGGCGCCCACGTTGGGGTTCTTCTCCACTACCGCGGCGGCGCTCTCCAGAAAGGGGTTGCCGAAGTGGCACATGATAAAGCGGGTACGCCTGTGGTCCGCCGCCACCTCGTCCAGGGCCAGGGGGTGGCAGTATTTCAGGTGGGCCCGGGCCATGGAGGTCAGCCCCATATGGACAGCCACAGGCTTGTCATACCGGGCGGCAAGCTCATAGACTGGCTTAAAGACGGGATCAGACAGCCACAGCTTGTTATACCCCGGATACAGCTTCACCCCGCAGCAGTTCTCCCGCTTCAAATTCTCCTCCACCTTCTCCGCCAGATCGGGAATCGGGGTTTTGCCCTGTCCCATCAGGGCGCTGTCCAGGCCAACGCAGTAATGAAACAGGTCGGCGGGATAGTCGTGATAGTCCGTCTCCAGACTGCGGTTGCCCATAATTACCCCGTGGACCATGCCCAGCGTCCCGTAGACCTGCCGCAGATGCTCCACAGAATTTTTATGGCCCACTCCCTCCGCCATGGCGTCTGTGCCTGGAGAGGGGGGAAAGAGATGGAGGTGGGCATCGATGATCTTCATAGTCTCCGCCCCTTTACCGCCACTGCCGCCGCAGTGTGTCGATGTCCTCATTCTTTTTCAGGAGCACCCCCAGATAGGGCACCTCCTTCACAATCCGTCCCACATCCACGCCACCGTGCCGCAGGGCCTGGATCCAGTCGATAATCTCGCTGGTGGAGGGCTTTTTCTTGATCTGCGGCAGATTTCTGATCTTATAGAAGGCCTCCAGGACCTGGGTAAGCAGCCGCTTTTCGATGTCGGGGAAGTGAACCCGGACGATATCCGCCATCAGGTCCTTGTCCGGGAACTCGATATAGTGGAAGACGCACCGGCGCAGGAAGGCGTCCGGCAGCTCCTTCTCGGCGTTAGAGGTGATAATCACCACCGGGCGGTGGATGGCCTTCACGGTGCGGCCTGTCTCGGGAATGTGAAACTCCATCCGGTCCAGCTCCCACAGCAGGTCGTTGGGGAACTCCAGGTCGGCCTTGTCGATCTCGTCGATGAGAAGGATCACCTGCTCGTCGTCGGTGAAGGCCTCCCCCAGCTTGCCCAGTTTGACGTACCTCTCCACGTCGTCCACCCCCTGCCCCCCGAACTGACTGTCGTAGAGCCGCTGAACTACGTCGTAGACATAGAGCCCGTCCTGGGCCTTGGTGGTGGACTTGATATTCCAGATGATGAGCTTTTTG
>CATKHE010000214.1 GCA_949747935.1 uncultured Eubacteriales bacterium | reverse complement strand
CTTTTTTGACCTCTTTTTCTGGTCGGAGTGCGGGGACTCGAACCCCGGGCCTCCTGCTCCCAAAGCAGGCGCGCTACCAACTGCGCAACACCCCGATATGAAATTTCCCCTGGTAGCACGTGTGCTTCAAAGCAAGTGCGCTACCAACTGCGCTACACCCAGATATTAAGTTTCGCCGCTTCTGACAGAAAACAAGTCCGACATTGGCTTTTCACGGCGGAACCCCTGTTACCTACAGTATAATATAATTCAAAAACAATTGCAAGTGTTCCGTTAAATATGGTAAGATATTTTTATTCTAGGAGAGAGGAGAACCCAAGATGCGAATGAGAAAAAAGCCCAATCTTGCGGTGCGGATGGATCGGTGTTCCGCCTTCCTGATCGCAGATCCCGCCTCTATGCGGGGCCGTTGGCGGGATCTGTACCCACAGGCCAGCCAACTGTGGCTAGAGCTGGGCTGTGGCAAGGGCCGCTTCTCCGCTGAAACAGCGGAACAAAATCCCGACGTGCTGTACATTGCTTTGGAGCGGGTGCCGGACGCCATGGTCATAGCTATGGAGCGCTGTCAGGCCAAGGGGCTGACCAACATCCATTTCATCGACGCGGACGCAGCGCTGCTGCGGAATTACTTCGCACCGGACGAGGTGGACCAGCTGTATATCAACTTCTGCGACCCTTGGCCAGGAGTGAAGCACGCCCGGCGGCGGCTGACCCACGAGCAGTTTCTACTGCTCTATCGGGGGATTCTAAAAAAGGGGGGACAGCTCCATTTCAAAAGTGACAACCGTGACCTCTTTGAGTGGTCGCTGTTTCAGTTCCACAAAGCGGGCTACACCCTGTCTGAGGTGACCCGGGACCTTCACGGCGTAGGCATCCAGGGGGTTATGACGGACTATGAGGAGAAATTTCACCTGATGGGGGCTCCCATCAATCGTTGTGTGGGGACAAAGCAGGCCATGGACCCGGAACCAAAGTTCAGCCCCATCGCAGGCCCTGTCAGCCGACCGAATCTCCCCAGAGAGTAGTAGCAAAAAGCGGGGCCCGCGGCGACAGACTGCGGGCCCTGGCAATTCAGTTTGGTTCTTACTTGATCATAGAGGCGACCTCGGCGGCGAAGTCGTCTTCCTTCTTCTCGATGCCCTCGCCGGTAGCAAAGCGGGTAAAGGCCTTCACGGTGATCCTGCCGCCCAACTCCTTGGCAACGGCTTCCACGTGCTTCTCCACGGAGATCTTGTTCTCCTTTACGAAGGCTTGCTGAAGCAGGCAGTTCTCCTCATAGTACTTGCCCAGCTTGCCCATGACGATGCCCTCTTTCACCTTATCGGGCTTGGCGGCCATCTTGGGGTCATTGGCCATGATGGCCAGCTGGATTTCTTTCTCCTTGTCCAGGATCTCCTGGCTCACGTCGGTCTTGTCCAGGTAAGTGGGGTTCATGGCGCAGATCTGCATGGCAACGTCTTTGCCCAGCCCCACGACCTTGGCCGCGTCGATGCCCTCCACAGCCATATTGACCAACACGCCCACCTTGCCGTTCATGTGGATATAGGGCACGTTCACGCCCTCGCCATAGCGGACAAAGCGACGGATCTGGATGTTCTCACCGATGGCCAGCACCTTGTCGGCAGTAACGTCGGCAATGGTGCGGTCAGTGCCGGGATACTTGCAGGCCTTCAAAGCCTCCACGTCGGCGGGGTTCTCGTCAGCTACAACGGCGGCCACATCCTTGACAAAACCCTGGAACACATCGTTCTTGGCGACAAAGTCGGTCTGAGAATTGACCTCAATGATGACGCCCACGCCATTGTCGGCGGTGAACGCCATAGACACGCCCTCGGCGGCCACCTTGCCGGCCTTTTTGGTCTGGGCGGCGAGGCCCTTCTCGCGCAGCCACTCGATGGCCTTGTCGAAGTCGCCGTCGGCCTCTACCAAGGCCTTTTTACAGTCCATCATGCCCACGCCGGTCATCTCACGCAACTTCTGTACATCTTTCGCGGTGATTGCCATAATATAATACCTCCAAATTGTTGTTGTAAAAAGACAGCGCCCGCCCGCCTGGGCGGGCGCTGAAACATTCTGAATTACTCAGCGGTAGCGGTAGCGGACTCCTCAGCAGGGGTGGCGTCCCGGCCCTGACGGCCCTCCTGGATGGCGTTGGCCATGACGGAGGAGATCAGCTTGATGGCGCGGATGGCGTCGTCGTTGCCGGGGATCACGTAGTCGATCTCGTCAGGGTCACAGTTGGTGTCCACGATGGCCACGATGGGGATGTGGAGCTTGCGGGCCTCGTTGATGGCGTTGCGCTCCTTACGGGGGTCGACCACGAACAGGGCGCCGGGGAGCTTACGCATCTCGGTCACGCCGCCCAGATACTTCTCCAGCTTGGCAATCTCGCCCATGTGCTTGATAACTTCCTTCTTGGGCAGCATGTCAAAGGTGCCGTCCTCCTGCATCTTCTTCAACTGGGCCAGACGGTCCACACGGCCCCGCATAGTCTTGAAGTTGGTGAGCATTCCGCCCAGCCAGCGGGCGTTCACCCAGTACATGCCTACCCGACCTGCCTCTTCCTTGATGGCCTCCTGAGCCTGCTTCTTGGTGCCAACGAAGAGCAGGGTCTCGCCCTTCTCACCCAGGGAACGAACGAAGTTATAGGCCTCCTCCAGTTTCTTCACGGTCTTCTGGAGATCAATGATATAGATCCCGTTGCGTTCCGTGTAGATGTAGGTGGCCATCTTAGGGTTCCACCGGCGAGTCTGGTGGCCAAAATGAACGCCGGCCTCCAGCAACTGCTTCATAGATACGACTGCCATAGTTTTTTCCTCCTGCTTTTCAGTTATTCTTCTGGGGACATCATCTCCTCCGCCAACCTGGAAAATCCAGGCACCGGGCGGAAAATCCGCACACCCACGCATAATGCTTTGATAGTATACCATAACTGTTTTTCTATTGCAACAGTTTTTTCGCTGAAGCAGTAGATTGGCATCCGTCAATTCCCGTTTGCTCCACGTACAGTTGCGTATCCCTATATACAGTGGGGCGATTTCTTCCCACTGCTTATCTGTCAAGTCGCTGGCATACGACTTCCTTTCCTGTTTATCCATGCCATTGTTTTACCACGTTCCTTTGCCTTTGTGAATATACCTTCTGAAATGCGAACTGCGACGGGAGCGGAACCATGAGGTTTTGCGCGGATGCTGTTCATACGTCTCACCCACTCCATTTGGTCCCCTGCTTTCAACACCTCGGTCACACCCTCCCATCATTGCAGGCGGTGTCAGTGTCAATCAGGCAATCTACTGCTTCAGGAAGTATGTGAGTGGAAGTTTTTCTTGCCATCGCTGCCATCTTATGATACAATAACTTGCCAAACTGGGAATAATATACAAGGGAGTGGACCCTTTTGTCGAACTACGAAGCGGAAATCAAGCGTCGGCGCACCTTCGCCATTATCTCCCACCCTGACGCGGGCAAGACCACCCTGACGGAGAAGTTTCTCCTCTACGGTGGGGCCATCGCTCAGGCGGGGCAGGTGAAGGGGAAGAAGAACACCCGGGCCGCCACGTCGGACTGGATGGAGATTGAGAAGCAGCGCGGCATCTCGGTGACCTCCTCGGTGATGCAGTTCCAGTACGAGGGCTTCTGCATCAACATTCTGGACACCCCCGGCCACCAGGACTTCTCTGAGGACACCTACCGCACCCTGATGGCCGCCGACTCCGCCGTGATGGTCATTGACGGGGCCAAGGGCGTGGAGGCCCAGACCCGGAAGCTGTTCAAGGTGTGCGCCATGCGGGACATCCCCATCTTCACCTTCATCAACAAGATGGACCGGGAGGCCCGGGACCCCTTCGAGCTGTGCCAG
>CATKHE010000213.1 GCA_949747935.1 uncultured Eubacteriales bacterium | reverse complement strand
GCCCGCTGGGCGACATACTTGTGGCTGGGGCCGTGGAAACCGTAACGGCGCACCTTGTCCTTCTCGTAGTACTCATAGGGCAGGGCGTACATATAGGCGGCGGGAGGCATAGTCTGGTGGAAGGCGGTGTCGAACACGGCCACCATGGGGGTGCCGGGCATAAGGGCTTGACAGGCCTTGATGCCGATGATGTTGGCGGGGTTGTGGAGGGGAGCCAGGGGGTTACACTCCTCGATGGCGGCCATGACCTCGTCGGTGGTGAGGACGGACTTGGCGAACTTCTCCCCGCCGTGGACCACCCGGTGCCCCACCGCGTCAATCTCCTTCATAGAACCAATGACACCGTTGTTCTTATCTACCAGAGCGTCCAGCACGGCCTTGATGGCCTCGTTGTGGGTAGGCATGGCCACGTCGGCCTCCTTAATTGCCTCCTTGCCCTCGGGCTTGTAGGTGAACTTGCCGTCGATGCCGATGCGCTCGCACAGGCCCTTGGCCAGTACCTGCTGGGTCTCCGGGTTGAGCAGCTGATACTTCAAAGAGGAGCTGCCGGCATTGATTACCAGAATATTCATGGGAATCGTCTCCTTCTCAAATCAAATTTAGGTTGCCTCCTGGCTGGAAATGTACTACAATGGAGACAGCCCGGTCGATACCCTTATTCTAACGCTTTTTTCCAAAATGGACAACCACTTTTTTGTTTTATTCTCAGAATTTTTTGCAGGAGGCCCGCCCTTGAAGACCATCGGTATCGTAGCGGAGTACAACCCCTTCCACACCGGACACGCCTGGCACATCGACCAGACCCGTCAGCTCTTCCAGGAGAAGACCGCCGTCGTAGCCGTTATGAGCGGCAACTGGGTGCAGCGGGGAGAGTGCGCCGTCATCGACAAATGGGCCCGGACAGAGATGGCCCTGGCCGGCGGTGTGGACCTAATGCTGGAGCTGCCCACCGCATGGGCCACAGCCTCCGCCGAGGGCTTTGCCAGGGGGGCTGTATCCATTTTAGCCGCCACAGGGGTGGTGGACGCCCTATCCTTTGGCAGCGAGTGCGGAGAAGCTGCCCCTCTCCGGGAGCTGGCCCGGTGTCTCAACAGCCCGGACTTCTCCCAGGCCCTGCGTCGGGAGCTGGGGCCAAAAAAATCCTTTGCCCTGTGCCGCCGCCAAGCGGTAGAAGCTCTGCTGGGTCCCGAGACCGCCGCCCTGCTGGACCTTCCCAACAACAATCTGGGGGTGGAGTACCTGCGCTTCCTGCCCCCGGACATGGAGGCGGTGACCATCTCCCGCCGGGGTGCGGGACACGACAGCACCGCAGAGGAGGACGGCTTCCCCTCCGCCTCCCTCCTGCGCCGGTGCCTGCGGGAGAACAAGGTGGGGTGCGCTTCCCCATTTCTGTCCCTGCCCTGGAGAGGCGAGGCGGCCGATATGAAGCATCTGGAGCGGGCCCTCATCGCCCGCCTGCGCTCCATGACACTAGCTGAAGCAGAAGCCCTCCCTGACAGCGGCGACGGTTTGGCCGCCCGGCTGCTCTGTGCCGCCCGACAGACGGCCAGCCTGGAGGAGCTGTATGCCCTGAGCAAAACCCGGACCTACGCTCATGCCCGGGTCCGGCGGCTGGCTCTCTACGCCCTGCTGGGCCTGCGAAAACAGGACATTCCCTCCACCCCACCCTACCTCCGGGTGCTGGGCTTCAACGGGCAGGGGCGGGAACTGCTGAGAAAAATGAACCGGACGGCTTCCCTCCCCTTCTTTGTCAAGCCCGCCCATGTCCGCCGTTATTCTCCCGAAGCGCAAACCCTGTTCGCCCTGGAGGAGCGGTTTACCGATCTCTATTCCCTCTGCTTCCCCTCCTCCCGGCCCTGCGGGTTGGAGTGGACCACCGGACCTGTCATCCTGCTATAAAGGAGACCCTATGGAGACCAAAAAAAAGAGCATTTCCATCCACCCGCTTTGGCTCCGGCTAGGAGCCGTCACCCTCCCTCTGGCCCTGATTATCCTTTTTCAGGTTTTGAATGGAAACCAAGGCATCATGAGCGGCTGGGTCTGGTTTTTTATGGCCCCACTGGAGCAGGCCCTGGGGCGGCTGTGGTCCGTTTTCCCCTTCTCGGTGGCCGAGCTGCTGGCCGCCCTCTTTCTGACGGGCTGTGTGGTCTGGCTGGTTCGGGCGGTGGTGCTGGTGTTCCGCCAAAGGAAGCCGCTTCTTTTTCTCCGCCGTCTGCTGGCTCTGGCCTCCGCCTGGCTGTGGCTGTGGGCGGGGCTGTGCTGGCTGTGGAACGCTGCCTACTACATCCCCTCCTTTGCCCAGCGGGAAGGGCTGGAGGCCGCCCCCTGCTCAACGGAGGAGCTGGCCGCCGTCACCGAATACTTTGCCCATCAGGCCGCCGCTCTGGCCCCCCAGGTCCCCCGGGACAGGGAAGGCCATTTCGCCGCCCAGTTGCCCGACTGCTTCGACCGCGGGCCTGAGATATACCAAAATCTGATTTGTGAGTTCCCCTCTCTGGACATAAAGCCTGTCAAGGCAAAATCCTTGTACTGCTCACGGCTGCAAAGCATTCTGGGCTTCACCGGCGTCTATTTCCCCTTCACTGGGGAGGCCAACGTGAACATAGACGCCCCCGCCTGCCTGGTGCCGGCCACCATCGCCCACGAGATGTCCCACCAGCGGATGGTGGCCTCTGAGCTGGAGGCCAACTTTGTGGGCATCGCCGCCTGTATCAGCTGTGACGACGTGGTTTTTCAGTATTCCGGCTACCTCATGGGGCTGATCCAGCTCTGCAACGCCCTCTACCCCGCCGACCCCGACGCCTGGCATGCTATCTCCGGGCAGTATTTTAATCGGGAACTATCGATAGACTGGCAGGACAACAACCAATACTGGGAGGCCCTGCGCTCCCCCGTGGAGGAGGCAGCGGAGGAGATGTACGACTCCTTCCTGAAAAGCAACGATCAGGAACTGGGCATTCATTCCTATGGAGCCTGTGTGGACTTGCTGGTCAATTATTACTTCCACATATAAAGATAGGAAAGCAACGAGCGATGGAAAAAGCTTGATACGAAAAGGGGATTATGTTGCAATTTGCGCATGAATGAGAGAATCTTATGACAGAGATCTTCCTTGGTATAGGGCAGTTGGCCTGAATGAACAGAAATCTTCAAAGCATGGTTCAAATATTCATCCGGATTGTATCCCGGAGCATAGGGCGGCAGGAAAAACACCTCAATTTTGTCCTTGCGGTGTTCCAGCCAGGACGCAGCAAGCTTGCCGTGATGGACTTTCAGATTGTCCAGGATCAGGAACACTTTTTGTTTTGAAACGCGAATCAGGCGCTCCATAAGCCGGATCAGCCGCTGCTGCTTCATGGTATCTTGATAGATCATAAAACGAACCTTCCCATGGACATCCGGGGCGCGAATTTGTTCTTTCAGCTTATTGCCAGGCGATATGAAAAGACGTCTACCCTCTTTACCTCCAACAAGACCTTCTCCAGTGGAATGAAGTTTTTGCTGATGTTACTATCGCCTCTGCTATCCTGGATCGTGTCCTACCACTGCACCATAATCAACATCAAGGGTGAGTCTTACCACCTCAAGGAGCACAAGGAATTTACACACTAGAAGCAGCAAATCGTGAATACACTTTTCGTCCAAGGAAGCAACTGATATTTATTATCCCCCGCCGAAAAATGACAAAATTTCTTCGATGTTTTCTTACAATTTCAAATCGGCGTTGACACCCCTACACCTCATAGGAGCATGCCCAGAACGAGCGTCATAACGGTCTGTTCCGGTCGTTCGTCCCAAAGGATGTCTCCATTGAGCTGTTCACCGATGAGGACATCCTTGCATCTGCTGACAAGTTGAATGGAGATCCTTGGAGAAAACTCGGTTACTGTACCCCGGAGGAACTCTTTGAGGCCCTCCGGGGTACTGTTTACGCAGCCTGACAG
>CATKHE010000212.1 GCA_949747935.1 uncultured Eubacteriales bacterium | reverse complement strand
TCCTCAAGACCGACGGAGCAAATCCCCTTCCCGGCGCGAGCTTTGAGCTGTACGATGTGAATCCTGCGGATCACCCCGAGGCGACGCCCGTCTTTACGGGAACCTCTGCGGCTGTAACAGGTATTGTTACAGCAGACGGCGGTTACAACGAGCTTACGCTCCTCATGGGCAGGACCTACTATCTCAAGGAGACTGCCGCTCCGGAGGGCTATCTGCCCATGTCCGAGGTCTCCACCATCCGGATCACGGAGGCTGGAGCTGAATTGAGCCCGCAGGCATTGAAGGGCGAAGATGTAAATGGAATTTATGTCATCACCATACCCAACAACCCCGGCAAGCCTCTGCCCAACACGGGCGGAGCGGGCACCGCGCTGTATACTGTCACCGGTCTGGGCCTGATGGCCGCGGCGGCGCTGGCGCTGGAGCTCAAGCGGAGAGGGAGCGGGCGGGCCTGAGCCCGCCCCCCAAGAAAATTCAGAAAAATGCACCGGTTTCCCCAAATGTAATGCGGGATGTGACGTCCCTGTTTTACAATAAAACCGCAAGCTGCACAGGCGGGTTCTATCTTTGTTAGCAAAACCACATTAAAATATTTGTAAAGGAGCAAAAACAATGAAAAAAATGAGGAAATTGTTCAGCCTGATCATGGCAATGGCTATGGTCATGTCCCTGACCGTGGCGGCCAACGCGGCCCAGGCCGCCAACGGCACTATTACCATCACCAATGCCGCCAAAGGCGCTACCTACAACTTCTATAAGCTGTTTGACGCAAAGGTTGCCCAGGACAGGCCGGACGGTCAGACCGATGGCATCGCTTACACCGGTGAAATCCCCGAAAGTTTGGGGGACTATTTCCAGAAAGATCAGTATGGACAGATTACCCTTATTAATGAGAATGTAGACAATACAGCACTTCAGTCGGCCTTGGCAGTTTGGGCTAAGACTCAAAACCAAGCGACAGCAAGCAAAACCAATAACCAAGGTGGCCCTTTGACAGTCTCTGTTCCCTATGGCTACTATGTAATCCTCTCCAATGTGGGCGACGGTTCTGCTGTTACTGTGGACAGCACCAACCCTAACGCCGAAGTGACCGACAAGAACACCACCACCACTCCTGTTTGGCCCACTGATGGCAAAACCGTCAATGGCACCGTGTTTGAGATGGGCACCACCGCTACCTACACTGTTACCCTCAAGACCGTCAACTGGGTTCCCGGCGCCGATACCAATGAGCCTGCTGTGAAGGTGACTGAGTACACCATCAGCGATAACTTCGCCGAGGGTAAGCTGACCAACGTGAATGTGACCAGCATCAAGATCGGGGATGCGACCACGATTACCGGTGATGAGGCTCAGTTTGTGGAAGGCAAGATCACCCTCCCCTGGGTTGACGGTGACGGCGAGAGCCTGTACGAAAATGGCGTTGACGTTGTCATCACCTATACCGCTACCGTGAGCGGCACCGGTAAGATGGAGAACACCGTTTCCGCAACCTACAAGACCGATGGCGACCCCATTGAGGTCCCCAATGATCCCAAGGCTGATGTCTATAACTCCACCATCGTGGTGAACAAGTACACCGGCAGTGATAAGGATGATACTGGCAACAAGCTGGCCGGCGCGAAGTTTGCCCTGACCAACGGCGAGGGCAAATATTACAGCATCGCAAACAATGTCGTGTCTTGGGTTGAAGATGTGACTAGCGCCACTATCGTTACCACCGACGAAAACGGCTTTGCTGATTTCCAGGGCCTGGCCGACGGCACCTATAACCTGATCGAGACTGAGGCCCCCGACGGCTACAACAAGCTGACTGGCTCGGTTGAGATTGTGGTAAGCGCTGCTGATGATGCTCATATTGTTTCCTACATCGGCGACGTGCAGAACAACATCGGCGCCGAGCTGCCCAGCACCGGCGGCATGGGCACCACGATCTTCACCGTCGTCGGCGGCGCGCTGATGGTGGGCGCGGCTGTTCTGTTCATCACCAAGAAGCGCAGCGAGGACTAAGCAGAATCAGCCATCCAACGTTTGTTATGACTGATTGACCGGGATAAAGAGAGGCTCCGCTATGAAAAAGAAAGGCTCGACCATCATATTGATCCTGATTTTCATAGCGGGCCTCGGAATCCTGGCCTACCCCAAGGTGTCGGACTATTGGAACTCTATCCACTCCTCCCGCGCCATCATGTCCTATGCGGAAGCCGTATCGGGCCTGAGCGAGGAGGAGTACGACCGCCTTTATCAGGAGGCGGAGGCCTATAACCGGCGCATTCCGGAGCGGAGCAACCCCTTTGTTCCAACGGAGGAGGAGAAGGCCGAATATGAGACCATCCTCAATGTGGAGAACGACGGGGTCATGGGTTATATTGAGATTCCCCTGATTAACGTGGCCCTCCCTATTTACCACGGCACCTCCGAGAGCGTTCTCCAGGTGGCCATCGGCCATCTGGACTGGACCTCCCTCCCGGTGGGGGGCGAATCCAGCCATGCGGTGATCTCGGGGCACCGGGGCCTGCCCAGCGCCGAACTGTTCACCCGGCTGGACCGTCTGGCCAAGGGGGACCGGTTCATGATCTATGTGCTCAATGAGGTTTTGACCTATGAAGTGGACCAGATTCTTATCGTTCTGCCGGAGGATGTGAGCGCCCTTCAGATCATCCCTGGGCAGGACTACTGCACCCTGGTGACCTGTACCCCCTACGGCATCAACACCCACCGCATTCTGGTCCGGGGACGTCGGGTGGAGACCGAGACGGAGCACACCGTCCGGGTGACCTCAGAGGCCATCCAGATCGAGCCCGTTCTGGTGGCTCCGGTGATCGCGCTCCCCCTGCTGATGGTGCTCTTTGCGGTGATGTCCGCCAGCGACCGGCGGCAGTGGGACGAGAAGCTGGAGCATGAAGAAGACAGTGAGTAACCGAATTTGTATAGAACGGTGGTATCGCCATGATGAAGAAATTGAAAAGATTGAGCGCCGCACTGCTGAGCCTGGCGACGCTGGCTGCCCTCACGGTTCCCGCACTGGCGGTACCGGCCGAAGACTATGCGGTGCTGAACGTCCGGTACAGGCCAAACGGCGCGCCGGTGAATGACGTGGAGTACCGGCTGTATAAGGTGGCCGACGCCCAGGCCGGGGAGGATGGCTATGTGTATACGCTGACCCAGCCCTTTGAAGCCTCCGAAATCGATGTCAACGAGATTCTCGGCGGGGGACAGCTCACCGCGGGGGAGAACGCCTCCGCCCAGCGGGACCTGCTGGCCCAGTTCGGGACCTATATCAACGACAATCAGGAAACCGTCCGGGAGCACGCCGAGACTGCCCTCACCGGAAGCAGGCCGGTAGGGGCCGATCAGCACGTGGAGGACGGCGTGGCCCGGTTCACCGGTCTGGACGACGGGCTGTATCTGGTGACCTGCAGTTATGTCCATTCCATCGGCCGGACCCGTTACACCCCCGTGCCCTTCCTGATAAACATCCCCTATGTGATGGACGGGGTGACCAACAACTACCTGACAGCCACGGTGAAGTTCACCACCTACACCCCGCCCCGGCCCCGTCCGGACCCGGAGACCCCGCCGGTAGATCCGGAAAATCCGCCGGTGGACCCGGAGATCCCCGACAACCCCACCGATCCGGATAACCCGCCGGATATCGACATCACCGAGCCGGACGTCCCGCTGGTCGACCTGCCCGAGGAGCCCGGGGCCGACATCGAAATCCCCGAGGAGGAGCCGCCCCTGGCGGAGCTGCCCCAGACCGGTCTGCTCTGGTGGCCCGTCCCCGTGCTGGCGGCGGCGGGCGCGGCGAGCGTCGCCTTCGGTGTGCTTCTGAGGAAGAAAGAGGGCCGGGATGCGTAAGCGCCGGGGAACTGTCTGGATTCTTTCAGGCCTGCTGCTCCTTTTGGGCGCGGCGGGCCTGACCCTGTATAATCTGACGCTGGATATGACGGCGGGGGAGGAGTCGAACGCCGTCATGGAGGAGCTGACGGCTGTTCTGGAAAGAGCGCCAGTGAAAATGGCGACAGGTGGGCCTGCGGCGGACTTCGTCCTCCCGGAGGAGGAGCCGGAGCCGCTGGAGCTGGACGGGCGGTCCTACTTGGGACTGGTCACATTTCCCACGCTGGAGCTCCAGCTGCCGGTACAGCAGGAGTGGAGCTATCAAAATCTGCGGGTCTCTCCCTGCCGCATGTCAGGGAGTGCGTCGACAGCGGATTTGGTGATTCTGGCCCATAACTACCGGGCACATTTCGGCTCCCTGAATCGCCTGGAGGTGGGGGACGAGGTCTCCGTGACGCTGATCGATGGTACAACCTACGTCTATCTGGTGGATGCCAAGGAGGTGGTTCCACCTACCGCGGTGGAAAGCGTGACCTCCGGGGAGTGGCCGCTGACACTGTTTACCTGCACCCTGGGAGGAAAAACCCGGCTGGTGATTCGCTGTGATATGGCTCAGTGAAATGCAAAAAATCTTCTGAAATCGGTTGATTTCAGAAGATTTTTTGATTTTTCAGGTCTGAACGAAAAATAAATTCTGTAAAAAGCATCGGAGTAAGCGTCATATCGCTTGCTCCAACGTAGAGTAAGTGGCCAAAACCGATTTTTTGGAAAACCCGGGTCCGCATCCCCTCTCCGCCGCCAATGTCCATAATATCATCGTGGCGGCAGGGTTTTTGCGGAAAGATGACGAGGTGGTTTACGGGGATTGTGCCTATCTCGGGATAGAGAAGCGGGACGAGATCAAAAACAGCCCTCAGCTTTCTGCCATCACATACCATATCAACCGCAGACCGGGCCAGCCGCCCAAGGTTTCAGACAATGCCATTGACTGGGAGCGATATATTGAACCCCCAAAATCATCTGTACGCTGCAAAGTGGAACACTCCTACCGGATTGTGAAAAACATCTTCGGTTTCCGAAAGGCTGTTTACAGAGGATTGAGGAAGAACCTGAACCGCTTACACGTACTCTTTGCCAGCGAAAATCTGTATATGCTTGCCAGGACGGGCGGCCCATTATCCTCCTCTTAGGGGTTTTGCACCCTTTTGTTCCTGACGATGTAAGTAAATGGTTTGTTCACGCTGGCAATTATTGCTGATTTTGATAGTTGCTATAAGTGCATTTAAGCGAGATAAAGCCCATTGACTTTTATATTATAATGTATTATAATATTATCATACATTGTAAAGGGGGCTTTTGCCATGACTATTCAAGAGATTGTTTCCAGAATCAAGATGAAGCAACCTGAAATTCGAAGCGTATTCTTTGTTGGCTGTGGTGCGTCGATGGCCGACCTGTTCCCTGCCAAGTATTTTCTAGAACAGAACGCAAAAATGTTGAGATGCAGTATGTATACCGCCAACAATTTCAATTATTCTACTCCTCCTTCTGTGGATGACACTGCGATTGTAGTGACCTGCTCCTTGAGCGGAAATACGCCTGAGTCGGTCGCGGCGACTAAATTGGCTGCCTCTAAGGGTGCCCATGTGGTTTCCATTACAAACAAGGCCGGTTCTCCTTTGGATGAAGAGGCAGATTGCGCCATTATCCATGGGTTTTCCGAGAGCTACGGTGCCAAGATGGAAAAGCCTGCCAGAGCATTAGAATTTGCCTGCGAGGTTTTGAACGCCTACGAGGGTTACGCCTATTACGAGGATATGCATTTGGGCCTCTCGCGGATTTTTGACCTGATTAATGAGAGCATTCCTATGGTGGCACCGCTGGCCAAAAAATTCGCCGAGGAAAATTTTGATGCCGATATTCTGTATGTTATGAGCTCTGGTGCTACCCAGTACACCGCCTATGGGTTTTCCATGTTCCTGATGATGGAGATGCAATGGCTGAAGTCTAGTTCCTTTCACTGTGGCGAGTTCTTCCATGGACCCTTTGAACTGTCGGATGAGACTGCCCACTATCTACTGATGATGAATGACGGGCCTACCCGCCCCATGGACGAGCGTGCGCTGGCCTTTTTGCAGCGAACCCACGCAAACTACACCGTGATTGACGCCAAGGACTTTGGCCTGAGCTCCCATATCCCCGCAAGCGTTGTAGAGTATTTTAATCCTCTTTTAATCGGTGGGCTGGATCGACCCTTTGGGGAGGAGATTGCCAAGCTCCGTCAGCACCCCCTTACTATGAGACGGTATATGTGGAAAATGGAGTATTGATAGAATCAAACTTCCTTTGCCGCCCGGAATAGAACCAGCAGCCTGATGGATTCAAGCTGCTGGTTCTGTTT
>CATKHE010000211.1 GCA_949747935.1 uncultured Eubacteriales bacterium | reverse complement strand
GCATGAACCTGGACGGCGACGGCGCCAGCAACATCGGTACCGCTATGGGTACCGCCCTGATTACCACTCTGTACGGTTGCGTGCTGGCCCATATGATCTTTGGCCCCATCGCCACCCAGCTGCGCCGCCGGGACGAGGAGGAGACCCTGTGCAAGCTTATCATCGTGGAGGGCATCATGTCCATCCAATCCGGCGCCAACCCCAAGTTCCTCCGGGAGAAGCTGCTCACCTTCCTGGGTCAGAAGCAGCGCGACGGAGGCGGCGGCAAGAAGGGCAAAAAGGGCGAGGAGTGATCGCCCCGCTTGAACTGAGGTGAACAACAATGGCAAGCATTAAAAAGAAAAGCTCCGGCGGCGGCGGAGGCGCCAACTGGATGGACACCTATGGCGACATGGTGACCCTGCTGCTGTGCTTCTTCGTTCTGCTCTATTCCATCTCCACCATTGACCAGACCAAGTTTATGATTATCATGCAGAGCTTCAACCGCAACGCGCTGGTGAGTCCCGATGACAACCCGGTAGGCCCCACGGACAACTCCGCCAACCTGAGCGGCGGCGAGGGACTGCCCTCCACCACCGACGAGATTCAGGACGCCCTGGATGATCTGTATGAGTATCTGGCCCAGTACTCCGCGAGCCGCGGTGAGGGGGACATCATGGTCAGCAAGGGGGACGGCTATGTCTTCATCTCCTTTGCCGACGCGGTCTTCTTCGACGGGGACAGCTCTTTCCTGCGAAAGGACGGACAGGAGCTGCTGGACGGCATTATCCCGGCCCTGAGGGCGTGCGGCAGCGCGATTGACGAGCTGGAGATCCTGGGCCACACCGCTCAGGTCGTGGCTAACAAACCGAACCCTGTCCCGGGCGACCGGAGACTGGCCTCCCTGCGGGCCACCGAGGTGGCCATCTACCTCCAGGAGAACATGGAGGATGTACTGAACCCGGGCAGAATCGTGCCCAAGGGGCTGGGACAGTGGCGCAACGTGGCCCCCCACGACGGCGTGGAGGCCAACCGGGCCAAGAACCGGCGGGTGGAGATGATCATCACCGGCCGCGACCTGGAGGACCAGCTGTCTGACAGCTATGAGAAGTATTACACCATGTATAACGCCACCAAGGAACAAACCACAGTGAACTGAGCAAACCAGCTCCCCCCGCCCCGCGCGGGGAGCCCGGGGAGCTGGGAAAAATGAGGGAACGATATGGCTGAAGTCTTATCACAAAGTCAGATAGACGCCCTGCTCAACGCGGCCCGAAGCGGCGAGCTGGACGTAGACAAGCCGGCGGAGAAAACGCCGGAGCAAAAATATCGAAAATATGACTTTTACAGCCCGCGCAAGTTCACCAAGGACAGGCTGAAAATGCTCAACAGCATTTTTGAGAGCTACGCACGGGTGATCAACTCCAGAATCAACGCCTTGCTCCACGCCACCTGCGAAATAGAGGTGGACAGCGTGGAGGAGCAGCGGTATTATGAGTTCGGCAACGCGCTGAGCGAGAGCGATGTGGTGGCCCTGGCCAAGATCGACCTGGAGCATCTCCAGGGGGAGGACCCCATCCTGGTGCATATGGACACGCCGGTGGTGCTGTCCATGCTGGACCGCATGATGGGCGGTGAGGGAGACCCGGACCCCGGTCTGTCCAGCGAGTACAACATGACCGACCTGGAGCTGAATATGTATGAGGACCTGATCGCGGACCTCATCCCCATCCTGGGCAACAGCTGGGAGAACTACATCAGCATTCGCTTCGCCTATGTCCGTACCGAGGTGAACCCCACCCTGGTCCAGCTCATCGGCTATGACGAGACGGTGGTGATTGTGGGAATCAATATTAAGTTTCCCAACTGTACCGGCCGGCTGAGCCTGTGCCTGCCTGGCGAAATGCTGACCAATATTTTTTCAGAGATCAGCAAGAGCACCAGCCGCCGGTCCACAGGCGAGGACAAGTCCGAGGAGATCTTCGATTCCCTGCGGGAGTCCGAGCTGGAGATTGTGGCGGAGCTGGCCAGAACGCGCATTCTGCTCAGCGATTTGTATCACTTGAACGTCGGCGACGTGGTAGACATCAAGCGGCCGAAGGACTCCCCCGTTTTTCTGAATATCGGAGGGCGAAGATGGTTCGACGGGCGGATGGGCACCAGCAACAAGCAGGTGGCCGTGAAAATTGGAGAGACCTACATAAAAATGTAGGCTAAAAGGAGCGAATCTGGATGGAAGATATTATTTTTAGCCCGATGGAAATAGACGCCATCGGGGAGATCATGAACATCAGCTTGGGCTCCTCGGCCACCGCGGCGTCAAATATGCTGGATCACCGGGTGGACATCACCACCCCAAGGGTGAGCGTTGTCAACGCGGAGGACTTTACTCTGGGCAGGATTGAGCCGGCGGTGGGCGTTGAGATTAAGTATGTCTGCGGCCTGGAGGGCAGCAACATCATGATGCTCAAGCGCAGCGATGTGAGAGCGATTACCGACATCCTGCTGATGACCGAGACGCCGGACGAGGAATTTGAGCTCAATGAGCTGTCTATCAGCGCCGTGTGCGAGGTCATGAACCAGATGATGGGTTCCTCCGCCACCGCCCTGTCCGACCTGCTGGGCCGGATGGTGAACATCTCCACCCCTGAGTCCTTCGAGATGTACGACCTGGACGAGGTAAAGCGGGAGCATTTCCCCGTCACCCATGGCCCTGTGGTGGTGGTGCGCTTTAACCTGACCATTGAGGACGTGATCGACAGCGAGTTTATGAACGTTATGTCGGTGGAGCTGGCCAAAGAGCTGATTGCCGGCTTTGGCCTGGAGGTGGAGGAGGAGCCCGCCCCGGCCCCCGCTCCCTCGCCCGCCCCTCAGGGCGGAGCCACCATGAGCCAGGAGGAGATCGAGCGGATGATGGCGGGCGGCGCTCCCGCTGCCCCGGCCCCCGCTCCCCAGCCCGCCGGAGTGCAGGCCACTGCGGCTCCGCCTATGGCCCCGCCCATGCCCGCCGCCCCGGGGGAACAGCCCGTTTATCCCGGTTATCCCCCCTACGGGCAGCCGCCCATGGCGGGTCAGTACCCCTATCCCTATCCGCCCTACCCCATGTATCCGCCTCAGCCGCCTGAGCCCAAGGTAATCAACGCCGCCCAGCCTAAGATGAAGGAACTGAGCGCGGACAGCAGACTCAACCAGGATCAAAAGGATAATCTGGACCTGATCCTCTCCGTCTCTTTGGAGGTGGCGGTGGAAATCGGCCGGACCCGGCGGAAGATTCAGGACATTCTGGCCTTCTCAAAGGGATCTCTGGTGGTGCTGGACAAGTTGGCCGGCGACCAGGTGGACCTGCTGGTTAACGGACAGTGCGTGGCCAAGGGCGACGTGGTGGTCATTGACGATAATTTTGGCATCCGCATTACTGAGATTCTCCAAAAGCCCGACATCAATGAGTTGGCCCAAGGCTGATGCCTTGAAGATACAGGCTCTTCCATATACAAAAACAAGTAATATTGAAAAAAGGATGGTTCACTTATGGCTAAGATTATGATGGTTGACGACGCCGCTTTTATGCGCAAGGTAATCAAGGATACCCTGAGCAAGGCCGGTTACACGGACCTCCACGAGGCGGAGGACGGCGCTATGGCTGTGGAGAAGTACAATGAGCTCAAGCCAGATCTGGTGCTCATGGACATCACCATGCCCAACATGGACGGTCTGGAGGCCTTGAAGGCCATTCGCGCCGCCGACCCCAATGCCAACGTGGTTATGTGTTCCGCCATGGGACAGGAGACCATGGTCATCGACGCGATCCGTTCCGGCGCCAAGGACTTTATTGTCAAGCCCTTCAAGCCCGAGCGCGTGCTGAAGACCGTGACCTCCATCGTGGGCGAGCCCTGATATGCCAATTCCCCAGATCCTCTCCGTACTCGGCATGCTGGCCGTCGTCCTTCTGGTGCTGACAGGAGCCTTCCTCTTCACCCGCTGGGCGGGCAGAAACCTGGGCGGCGGCTTCGCCGGCCTGGGGGGAGGCCGCCGCATCGAGGTGCTGGACCGGACCGGCCTGGGAAAGGACCAGGCGATTCTCCTGGTCCGGGCCGGCGGGCGGTATCTGCTGCTGGGCAGCGCCCCGGGGGGGCTGACCCTGCTGGCGGAGCTCACCCGTGAGGAGGGGGAGGAGTGGGAGACCCCGGCGTCTCCGGGCGGCCCGGAAGAGAAGCGTCCCCCGGAGTTCCTCGCCCTGCTGCAGCGGCTGAGAGAGAAGAAGTGAGCGCCGGCCATGAAACGAGGTGAGGAAGAATGCCGACTGACGCGCTGATTAATGTAAATGGCGACAGCGTACAGACACTGGAGATCCTGCTGTTCACCACGATCATGATGCTCCTGCCCTCGCTGATCGTCATGATGACCTCCTTCACCCGCTATGTGGTGGTGTTCTCCTTCCTACGCAACGCCATGGGCACCCAGCAGACCCCGCCCAACATGGTGCTTGTGGGCATGG
Organism: uncultured Eubacteriales bacterium; assembly: GCA_949747935.1. The sequence continues at coordinate 4,109 of CATKHE010000211.1, read as the reverse complement.
CCATCATTCTGACCCTGTTCACTATGAGTCCGACCCTCGCCGAGGTCAATGAAGAGGCCCTCCAGCCCTATCAGGAGGAGCAGATTACACAGGAGGAATTTTTCCAGCGGGCGCAGGTCCCGTTAAAGCGGTTCATGCTGCACTGGGTGGAGCCTCAGAGCCTGGAGCTGTACTGCAATATGTCGGGTACCTCCCTGCCGGAGAACGAGACGGAGGCCGAAAGCCTGTCCATGGTGGTGGTCATTCCAGCCTTTATCACCAGCGAGTTAAAGCAGGCCTTTATCATCGGATTCCTGCTTTATATCCCCTTCATGCTCATTGATATGGTGGTGGCCTCCACCCTGATGTCCATGGGCATGGTGATGCTTCCACCCTCCATGATCTCCACGCCCTTTAAGCTCCTGCTGTTTATCCTGCTGGACGGGTGGCAGCTGCTCTTCTCCACGCTGGCGCGGGGCTTCGGGTTCGGGTAAGGAGGCCGCATGGATACAAGTTTAGTGATTCAAGTCATGCGGGAGGGGGTATGGGTCGCCATCAAGCTGGGCGGACCCATGCTGATTCTAAGTATGATGGTGGGCGTGCTGATGGCCATTTTCCAGGCGGTCACACAGATCCATGAGCAGACACTGGGTTTTATCCTGAAGCTTATCGTAGTGATTCTGGTCCTTCTCGTTGGAGGGGGATGGATGATGGAGACACTGCTGGACTATGCCAGGGGGGTCTTTGAGCTGATGGCCGCACGCTGACCGGGGTGAGAGGAGGACCGCTCTATGGAATGGAACGCGCTCACCCTGTTTCTGCTGATTACAGCCCGGATGACGGGTTGTGTGGCGTTCAATCCGCTTTTGGGCCGGCGGGGTGTCCCCAGTATCATCAAGGCGGGGTTTATCCTGCTGCTCTCCCTGAGTGTCTTCGCCGTGACCCCCTTGCGGGTGGAAATGCCGGACACACTGCTGGGAATGGCCCTGGTATTCCTGATGGAGCTGTTTGTGGGTTATGCGCTGGGCCTTGTCATGAACCTGTTTTTCTATATTCCGGTTATGGCAGGCTCCATAATAGACATGCAGATGGGTCTGTCCATGGCCTCCACCTATGACCCCGCCTCCGGCATTCAGGTGACGGCCACCTCCACGCTGCTCAATGTACTGATGTCCATGCTGTTTTTCGCGGCCAACGGACACCACACCTTGATCCGCATTATGGCTACATCCGGACTGGTGGTCCCATTTGGGACAGTGGCCTTGGGCGAGCAGTTTTATGCGGGCATGATTCAGATTTTTCTTGACTGCACCATCCTGGGCATTAAGCTGTGTATGCCAATCCTGGCGGCGGAGCTGCTGGGACAGGTGGGGATGGGCATTCTGATGAAGGTGATCCCCCAAATCAACGTGTTCGCCATTAACATCGAGCTGAAGGTGATTATCGGTCTGGTGCTGATTATGTTTATGCTGGTCCCTTTCGGCGAGTTTTTACTGGAGGCCGAGATGAAGATGCTGCTGGCTCTCCAGCAAGTCCTGCCCCTGATGTCGGGCTGACCCAAGTGAACACGGGCTGACAAAGGGGGGATGAATCCATGGCCGGCGACTCCAAAACCGAAAAAGCAACGCCAAAAAAGCGAAGGGACGAACGAAAAAAGGGAAACGTCCTGATGAGCAAAGACGCCGTGGCCGTGGCGACCCTGATCGGAAGTCTGTTTATGATTCAGGTCATGGGCGGCGTCCTCCTGGGACAGATCAAGGACTTGCTGTCACTCTGCTTTGAATACGCGGCCGCGGGCACCGCCGGAATGCTCGCCGGAACCTTCAAGGAGCTGTTCAAAACCTTTGTGCTGAGTTTTGTCGTCATGGCCGGGCCATTTCTGGCGGTTACTGCCCTCCTGGCCATAGGCGTGACCTTCTTCCAGACTAAAATGCTGGTGGCTGGCGAATCCATCCGGCCGAAGTTCAGTCGGCTGAGCCCCCTCCAGGGAATTAAGCGGCTGTTTTCCCTGCGCAGCGTGATTGAGGCGCTGAAAGGTATTTTAAAAATTACCATTCTGCTGGTCTTGATTTATAACTATTTCCAGGGGGCGGCCCAGGGCTTTGCCCGGTTTCTGGATATGGAGCTGAGCCAATCCTGCGGCATTCTGTTCAAGGAGATCGTTGCGCTGGTCTTTCAGATCGCTATTGCGTTTACGGCCCTGGCCTTCTTTGACTACCTATATCAGTGGTGGGACTATGAGCGTCAGCTGAAGATGTCCAAGCAGGAGATCAAGGAGGAGTACAAGCAGACCGAGGGTGATCCCCAGGTCAAGGGCAAGATCAAGCAGATCCAGCGGCAACGGGCCCAGCAGCGCATGATGCAGCAGGTGCCTGAGGCTGACGTGGTCATCCGTAACCCCACCCACTTCGCGGTGGCCCTGCGCTACAAGCCCGACCGGGACATGGCCCCGGTGGTGCTGGCCAAGGGCATGGATGAGCTGGCCCTGCGCATTGTCAAGGTGGCGGAGGAGCACCAGGTCTATGTGGTGGAGAATGTCCCTCTGGCCCGCTCCCTTTACGCCTCCACAAAGCTGGATCAGGAGATCCCCCCTGAGCTTTACGGCCCGGTGGCCGAGATTCTGGTCTATGTCCTCAAGTTGGACCGAGAGGTCCCATAAAGCCGAAAATCAGGCCCTAATGGGCGTTTTGATAGTTTTCAGGAAAGGATGACACCATGCGGCGTATTTTTCAAAACAGCATAGCCCTTATGGTAGTGGTCATCGTTCTGTTCCTGATTGTCCCCCTGCATGAGAGCTTGCTTGATATATTAATCATTGCGAACATCTCTCTGTCCATCGTGATTCTGATGATCACCATGACAATTTCCGAGGCGCTGGAGTTCTCTATTTTTCCCTCGCTGCTGCTGATTACCACTCTGTTCCGGCTGGGTCTGAACGTATCCACCACCCGGGCCATCCTGGGCTTCAAGGGTAACGGCGTCCCCGGCACACCGGTGATTCAGACCTTCGGCAACTTGATTACTCAGGGGAACATCGTGCTGGGCATTATCATCTTCTTTATCATCGTGCTGGTGCAGTTTATCGTGATTACCAAGGGCGCGGAGCGCGTGGCCGAGGTGGCCGCCCGCTTCACCTTGGACGCTATGCCCGGCAAGCAGATGGCCATCGACGCCGATCTGTCCTCCGGTCTAATCAACGAGCAGCAGGCCCGTGAGCGCCGGAGCAAGATCCAGCGGGAGGCTGACTTTTACGGCGCCATGGACGGTGCCACCAAGATCGTCAAGGGCGACGCTACCATGTCGCTGATCATTACGGCCATCAACCTGATCGGCGGCATTATCATCGGCTCGATCAATGGCGTGGGCGATTTGGGCACCGTGGCCCAGACCTACTCCATCGCCACCATCGGCGACGGCCTGGTCTCTCAGCTCCCTGCTTTGATGATCTCCACCGCCACCGGCATGATCGTCACCCGGTCGGTGTCCGACGGCTCCCTGAATACCGACGTAATCAACCAGTTTGCCCGGCAGCCCCGAGCCATTCTCACCGCCGGTGCGGTGCTGATTATCCTGGGGCTGATCCCCGGTACGCCCACCCTCCCACTGCTGGTGGTGGGCGTGGCTCTGGCCATCTTCGGCTATCTGATGAACGGTCGTCTGGAGCAGCGGGAGGCCGCCGAGCTGGCTCAGCCTGAGATGGCGGTGGAGCCGGACCTGTCGGCCGTCCCCAGCGAGACTGACTACTACAAGGATATCAACAATGTCTATGGGCTGCTTACTGTGGACCCCATTGAGATGGAGTTCGGCTACAGCCTGATCCCCCTGGTGGACGAGAGCAGCGGCGGAAAGCTGATCAGCCGCATTGTCATCTTCCGCCGGCAGTACGCCCAGGATATGGGCTTCGTCATCCCCTCCATCCGCCTCCATGACTCCTCCGCTCTGGGCACAAACCAGTATGTGGTGAAGATCAAGGGAGAGGAGGTGGCCCGGGGCGAGATTCTGGTGGACTACTACCTGGCGCTGGAGCCCTCCAACCCCGCCGGGGAGATCGACGGCATCGAGACCATCGAGCCCGCCTACGGAATCCCCTCCCGGTGGATTCTGCCGGAGACCAAGGAGATGGCCGAAAT
>CATKHE010000210.1 GCA_949747935.1 uncultured Eubacteriales bacterium | reverse complement strand
GAGATGAGCACGTTGTTGCCGATGGTGGGGTGGCGCTTCCCCTGGTCCTTGCCGGTGCCTCCCAGGGTAACTCCATGGTAGATGAGCACATCGTCCCCCACCTCAGCGGTCTCACCGATGACGATGCCCATGCCGTGGTCGATGACGAACCTCCGGCCAATTTTCGCTCCCGGGTGAATTTCGATGCCCGTCCAGAACCGGGACCACTGGGAGACCCAGCGGGCCAGGAATTTCCATTTGTGACAGTACAGCCAATGAGCCAGCCGGTGATACAGGGTGGCGTGGACCCCCTGATACAGAAGGAATATCTCCAGCTTGGACCGGGCCGCCGGGTCCCGGCGCTGATAGGCCTCCAGCGTCTCGTTTAAAGCTTTGAACATATGATACCCCCTTGGGCGGAAACAAAAAGCCTCTTACGCCCAAACGGGCATAAGAGGCGATTGCTCGCGGTTCCACTCTTAGCTTCACTCGTTTGGCCGCTATCGGGGCCAAGCCGGACGGCATTACCCGCCGCGCTCCCGGACGCACTTCACATCTCCCCGCCGCGGACCCCCTTTCAGCCGGTGAAGGGCCCTCTCTGTCCTTTGGGTGGGACGTTACTCTTCCGTTCTCTGCGCTGTATAGTACAGTATATTAGCACCCGGGCCGGACTGTGTCAAGGGCGGACAGGGATTTTTTCGTCACAGCCCGCGGAAGAACGCCAGCGCGTTTTTCCACAGGATGCCCTCCGCCTGCGGGACGGTGAGGCCCCGGTCCAGAAGGAGCCGGTACAGGCCGGCGAATTTCTCCGGGCGGTCCAGCCAGGGGGGCAGGTCGGCGCCGTCCGCGTCAGAGCCCAGAGCGAGGCAGTCCCAGGCGCCCAGCTCCAGAAAGCGCTCCACATGGCGCCGCAGATCGTCCGGGGAGGCGGGCTGGCCGTCCTCACGGAGGAAGGCGTTGAAGAAGTTCAGGCCGATGAGACAGCCCCGGCGGACCATCTCCCGGATCTGCTCGTCGGTGAGGTTGCGCTTATGCCCGCACACCGACCGGGCGTTGGAGTGGCTGGCCGCGAAGGGCTTTCGGGCGATCTTGAAAAAGTCCTCCAGGCCCCTGTCGTTCAGGTGGGAGACGTCGGCGACGATGCCCTGCCTTTCCAGCTCCCGGACGGCCTCTCTTCCGAAACCGGACAGCCCGTGGTCCGTGGCATTGCCGGAGCCGATCTCGTTTTCTCCGTTCCAGGTGAGGGTCATCATCCGCACCCCGTCCCGGGCCAGGGCCTCCACCCGGTCCAGCCGCCCCGCCAGGGCGGAGCCGTTTTCCACCGTGAGGATGGCGGCGGTTTTCCCCTGTTCCCAGGCGGCTTCGACATCAGCGGCGGTCCGGCAGGGGAGGACCGCCGCCGACAGGGCCTCCATTTGCCGGTGGAAATTCCGCTGATGCAGATCGTAATAGGCGGCGGCCTCCTCCGGAGACAGGCCGTCGGGGATAAAAACAGCGCAGCACTGACACCAGCGCACCCCCTCCGGAACGGCGGACAGAGAGAAGTGCCGGCCGGGCAGGTCCAGGGTGTCGGTGCTTTGGACCCGTCCAGACAGGGTGGCCGCGGCCTCCCTGCGGCGGGCCGGGTCCCGGAGGGCCTCCAGCAGGGGGGCGTCCTCCGAGGTCAGGGCGGTGAGGGTATCACAGTGCAGGTCGATGAGGGCATAGGGAAGCATAGGAATCTCCTTCCTTGTGTGACGCTGTAGGGGCGGATATTATCCGCCCGTAATCACCGTGTCTTGGGGGGCGGGCGGATGATATCCGCCCCTACAGAATATGCGGAAGGCCTACGGTTTCTTCATAGTCAGGGAGATGCGCTTCTTTTTCTCGTCCACCTCCACCACCCAGACGGTGATCACATCCCCCACGCTGAGCAGCTCGGAAGGGTGTTTCACCCGTCGGGGCAGCTTGGAGATGTGGACCAGGCCGTCCTGGTGAACGCCGACGTCCACGAACACGCCGAAGTCGATGACGTTTCGGACAGTGCCCTGGAGCTCCATCCCCGGCTTCAGGTCCTTGGCCTCCATCACGTCGGTGCGCAGGATGGGGGGCGGCAGCTCGTCCCGGGGGTCCCGGCCGGGCTTGGACAGCTCCTTTACAATG
>CATKHE010000209.1 GCA_949747935.1 uncultured Eubacteriales bacterium | reverse complement strand
TTCGGTCAGAGAAGATACTTTTCCGGTAGTCGAAGGCGCACTTCGAAGCGGGAATGGTGCAGACCTCCCCCGCCTCGTCAAGAAAGGTGACTGACTCCAGTACCTGGGCCATCTCCCCACCGTAGGCCCCAGCATTCATGGTAATTGCCCCGCCCACGCTGCCTGGAATCCCGCTGGCGAATTCCAGGCCGGTGAGACCCCAATGCAACGCCGTTTTGGACAGCGCAGACAGCAGCGTGCCCCCTCCCGCTGTCAGTTGAGGCGTTCCCCCTTTGGGAGCGGGGTGGAAACAAATCTCCTCAAACTCCCCCGCCAGCTTAACCACAAAACCGGGGCAGCCTTCGTCGGCCACCAGCAGATTGCTTCCATTTCCCAGGAAGAAAGGCTCCACGTCCAGCTCTGCCGCCGTTTTGAACACAGTCTGGACCTCTTCCATTGTTCCGGGCAAAGCCATCAACGCCGCCGGCCCGCCGATGCGGAAGGTGGTGTGTCGGGACATGGGCTCGTTCACCCGCAGCTCCATTTCAGGACAGCGCTGCCGCAGCAGCTTTTCCAGTTGTTCCATAGGCCCTCCTAATCACAGGTTTGTGTATCGTTTGATTATAGCAGATTTTTGGAGAAATTAGAATAGGATTTGAAAAAATTAAGGCCCGGGCTCAGCCCGGGCCTTTCATCGTCTTACACCAGATTGCACAGCAGGGCTGCGCCCACCACGCCGGCGTCGTTGCCCAAGGAGGCCTTCTCAATGCGGACATGGTTCTCCTTGTCAAAACAGCCCCGCCAGACCAGCTCCCGCAGAGGGTTCAGCAACAGATCGTCCTCGGCGTTGCTCACCCCGCCGCCCAGACAGATGATCTCGGGCTGGAGGATATTCACTAGGTTAATCATGCCGACGGACAGTCCCTGAAGATACTGGTTCAGCACCCGCTTGGCGGCGGGATCACCTAGGCGGGCTCCCTGGAAGGGAGTTCTGCCCTGGACCTTAGCGGGGACGCCGCCACACAGCTCCCACATGGCGCTGTCCCGGGTGCGCTCCATCTCCAGCTGGGTCAGCTGGATCAAAGCGGTGGCCGAGCCGTACCGCTCCCAGCAGCCCCGGCCCCCACAGCCGCACAGAATACCGTTGGGCTGGATGATCATATGGCCAATCTCCATCCCGGAATTGGCAAAGCCGGTGAACAGCTTGCCGCCGCAGACCATCCCTCCGCCAATACCGGTGCCCAGGGTGACCATCACCGCCGGGTCGCAGCCCTTGGCCGCGCCGGCCCAGTACTCGCCTACAGCGGCGCAATTGGCGTCGTTACCCAGAAAAACGGGCACATCCCACTCCTTTTGAAACATCTCCCGCAGGGGGACATTTTTATCAGAAAATGGCATATTGGGATTCTGGACAAACATGCCCCTCCTGTTATCCACCACGCCGGGCAGGCCGATGCCCACCGCCTCAATCTGGCCGGGGTCCAGGCTGCCCACCTCGCATAGCTGCCGGGACATCCGCACCAGTTCAGCGCCAAACTGCAAAGCCGTCATATCCTTTGCCACCGGGCTGCTCACCTTATTGACAATGATGCCGTTTTCGTCCACAAGACCGGCCACCAGATTGGTGCCGCCTACGTCAATTCCAATATAATACATCAGTCCACCCCTCCTTCAAGCTGCTCCTGAAACATTTTATCCATCCGGTTGGTCAGTTCCTGGGCTGCATTGTGCCCCATCTTTCGGTTGCGGTTGTTCATGGCGGCCACCTCCACAATGCTGGCCAGGTTTCGTCCCGGCTTCACTGGGATGGTAGTGGAGGGCACCTGAACACTCATAATCTCGGTAAAGTGGGACTCCAGGCCAAAGCGGTCATACACCGCCTTGTCGTCCCAGGGCTCCAGATTGATCACCAAATCAATCTCCTGGAAGGGCTTGATCGCCCCCATGCCCAGCAGGCGGCTGATGTCGATGACGCCGATCCCTCTCAGCTCCATATATCCCCGGATCAGTTCAGGGGCTGTGGCTATCAGGGTGTGCCGGCTGGTTTCTTTGATCTCCACCGCATCGTCAGCTACCAAGCGGTGTCCCCGCTTCAAAAGCTCGATGGCCACCTCGCTTTTGCCTACGCCCGATTCCCCCTGAATCAGCACACCCTCTCCATAGACCTCCATCATCACTCCTGAGCGGGTGATCTGGGGCGCCAGGTGGTTGTAAAGACTGCTGATCAAAGCGCTCATGAAGGCCGAGGTCTGCTGCGTGCTGCGCAGCACCGTCCGTCCGTGCTTGTCCGCCATCTCCAGACACTCCGGGTACGGCTCAAGTCCCCGGGTAAGAATCAGGGCAGGAACCGGATAAGAAAGCAGCCGGTCAAAGCTCTTTTGCCGCTGCTCCGAGGTCAGGCCGCTGAGATAGGTGTGCTCTGTCAGCCCGATGAGCAGCAGACGCCCAGTATCAAAATGCTCAAAAAATCCTGTCAGAGGAAGACCGGGCCGGTTGATATCCAGCGCCCGCAGGGGAACATTCTCATAATCAGGGGCTGTGCGGAGAATTTCCAGATCAAATTCGTGGATAATCTCCCCCAGTTTTACGCTCTTCTGCTCCGCCATAGATCGAACTCCTCTCCGCCTGTTTGGCAGTATCTGTCCTATAGTATAACCACTGTGCGGTTTCCTGTCAATTGCTTCCTCCCGCACCGTACCGCTTCAGAAAAATCCCGCCGACTGACAGCCGGCGGGATCAAATGACTCTGTATGTTTTTTGAAGCCCGCTCGATCAGCCGCCCATGGCGGTGGTGGAGATCAGGTTGCCGAACTCGTTGGCGTCGACAGGGAGCCATACCTCTTTCTCTTTTCCGTTGATCTCCATCTTCTGAAGCTCAAAGTCCACATCGAAATCAGCGGTCTCGCCGGAGGGAGTGATGTCAGCGATCACATCGGCAATGGCGGACAGGATGGTGCTGAACTCCGCGTCGGGGTCAATATTCTCCAAAGCCTCACTCATAGCGGTGTTCAGGGCGTTGGCGTCAAAGGTGCTGATTGTGCAGGTAACAACCGATGTACCCTCCTTCTCGTTGGATTCCTTCACCTTGGCGGTAAGCTCCACATTCTTGAACATCGACATAAAGGCATCCACAAAGCCCTGCACGTCCTCGCTGCTGGCAGTAAGGCCCATCCCGGTGAACTGCGCGGCCAGCTCGTCGGCCAGCTCCTCATAGATGTTGCCGTCCAGACCCATATCCTTCCGGGCCTCTTCCTCGGAGGCATAGCCAAACAGTTCCACAGCGGAGCTGGCATCATTCTTCAAAATCATTTCAAAGAGCGCCACCGCTACTTTGTCGCCGGCGGCCGGGGGATCCTTTTTCTGGCAGCCGGTCAGGGTCAGAGAGACCAGCATCAGCGCCGCCAGCGCAAGAGAAAGTGCTTTCTTTTTCATGTATATTCCTCCCAATTATCAATTATGAGGTATCCCACCCTCCGTGTATTTCAAAAACAAACGGAGAGCGGCTCCTCTACATTATTTATTTTAGCACGACGCTCCTCTTCTTTCAAGCAAATGTCTACGGTATTTTGCACAATATTTTTTTCTAAATCCCCTTTTTCCTCTCACTTTTTGGGAACTTCACCCACCTGACTGTTGCTTTTTCACCTGAATACCATTACAATGGAAACACCAAACAATTTCTGTCAGGAGGCGGAAGCATGGTTCGTTCTATTCAGTCTCTTGGTCTCCATGGCGTCACCGGCTATCTGGTTACCGCTGAATGCGACCTCTCCGGCGGTCTGCCCGCCTTTACGGTGGTTGGTCTGCCTGACGCCGCCGTCAACGAAGCCCGGGAGCGGGTGCGCTCCGCCATTAAAAACTGCGGCTTCACCTTCCCGGTCAGCCGAATCACAGTCAATTTGGCCCCTGCTCACTTGAAAAAGGTGGGCACCCTCTACGATCTTCCGATTTTGGTGGGTATTCTGGCCGCCGGCAAGCAGCTGCGCCTGCCCAGAGAGAACTGTGCCTTTATTGGCGAGCTGTCTCTGTCTGGCCAGTTACGGCCCTGCGCCGGCATGCTGTCCATGGCGCTGGCCGCCAAGCGTGAGGGGATCGAGGTGCTGTATGTTCCTGCCGAGAATGCCGCTGAGGCCACCCTGGCCGAGGGTCCAGTAGTCTATCCGATCCGGGATGTGGCCCAGCTGGAGCGTCACCTCACAGGTGAGGAGCTCATCTCCCCCGCCCAGCCCTGGAAGCCGGGGGCGGCGGCCTTTCACTGTCCCGACATGGCGGAAGTGAAAGGACAGGAGCAGGTAAAGCGGGCGCTGGAGATCGCCGCCGCCGGGAGCCACAGCGTCCTCATGTCCGGTCCGCCGGGAACGGGCAAATCCATGCTGGCCCGCCGTCTGCCCGGCATCCTGCCCAGCATGACCCGTCAGGAAGCCCTGGAGTGTACCGAAATTCACTCTGTTATGGGTCAAACCAGCGCTCAGCAGCCCCTGGTTGTCCTCCGGCCCTTCCGCGCTCCCCATCACACCGTCTCCTCCACTGGCATGTCCGGGGGCGGCTCCAATCCCCGGCCGGGGGAAATCTCCCTGGCCCACAATGGGGTCCTTTTCCTGGACGAGCTGCCTGAGTTCCCCAAGGAGGTGCTGGAGGTGCTGCGCCAGCCCCTGGAGGACGGGCAGGTCCAGATCTCCCGGGCGGCGGGCACCGTCACCTATCCCGCCCGGTTCATGCTGGTATGCGCCATGAATCCCTGTAAATGCGGCTGGTACGGTCACCCCTCCGGCCGGTGCCGGTGCAGTGAGGCGGAGGTAAAAAAATACCTCTCCCGTCTGTCCGGGCCCCTGCTGGACCGGCTGGACCTGTTTGTGGAGGCGGCTCCCCTGGAGTTTGACGAGCTGTCCCAGCGGGAGCGGGCGGAGACCTCCGCCCAGGTGAAGGAACGGGTGGACGGGGCCCGGGCCCTCCAGACAGCGCGTCAGGCGGACACCGGCGTATCCAGCAATTCCCAGCTCACCCGTGAGAGCCTGGACCGGTTCTGCGTTCTGGACGACGCCTGCCAGCGCCTTATGAAGGGCGCCTTCGACCGCATGGGCCTCACCGCCCGGAGCTATGACCGCATCCTCCGTGTCGCCCGTACCATCGCCGATTTGGACGGCGGCGGCGACATTCAGCCTGTCCACCTGGCCGAAGCACTGCAATACCGGCCTCCGGAGTATCTGAGGCGGTAGGCTCTCCTTGAGCACCACCTATCTCTGTGCCTGCGCAAGCAGGATTTTCCACGAAATAGGAAAGGAATTTGTTCAGTTTTATGCTAGACTGCCCGGTTTCCATGTAGTAAGATAGTTTGACTGCGTCATATGAGTGTTTTGAAAAGGAGAATCACAAATCGTGAGAAAGAATCATCGCATTGATATGTGCAGCGGGTCGCTGGCTGACAAAATCCTTCTGTTCGCACTGCCTCTGATGGCCTCCAGCCTGCTGCAGCTTCTCTTCAACGCCGCCGACGTGGTTGTGGTGGGCCGGTATGCCGGCAAAGAAGCTCTGGCGGCCGTGGGTTCCAACACCTCGCTGATCAATCTGCTGATTAACCTGTTCGTGGGCCTGTCGGTTGGCACCAACGTGGTGGTGGCCCGCGACCTGGGGGCGGGGCGCCACGACAAAGTGGGACAAAGCGTTCATACCGCTATGACGCTGGCACTGTCCAGCGGTGTGGTGATGATGGTTTTCGGCATCGTTATGGCGCGTCAGCTGCTGGAGTGGATGTCCTCCCCCACCGATGTGATTGACCTTGCTGGCGTGTACTTACGTATCTACTTTCTGGGTCTGCCCGCCAACTTTGTATACAACTTTGGAGCGGCCATCCTCCGCGCTCAGGGAGACACCCAGCGCCCGCTCTACTTTCTCACCTTTTCCGGTGTGGTCAACGTGGTCCTCAACCTGATTTTCGTCATCTCTCTCCAGTTGGACGTGGCCGGCGTGGCCTTGGCCACCATCATCTCTCAATACATCTCAGCCGTTTTGGTGGTTCGGTGCATGATGCGGGAGCAGGGTTCCCTTCATTTGGATTTGAAAAAGCTGGGGTTGAAAAAACAGGTGGTTCTCCGTATCGTTCAGGTGGGCCTGCCCGCTGGCTTTCAAGGGGTGGTGTTCTCCCTGTCCAACGTGGTGATCCAGTCCTCCCTTAACTCCTTTGACGATTCCATACTGGTCGCCGGCTCCTCCGCCGGTTCCAACATTGAGAGCTTTGTTTACGCCTCTATGAACGCATTCTATCAGGCGGCCATCACCTTTGTTGGTCAGAATTACGGCGCCGCAAAATGCGACCGTGTGGATAAGGTAGCCCGGCAGTGTGTGGGCTTCGCCGTGATATTCGGACTCATATTCGGCAATCTGGCCTACCTGTTTGGCGCACCTCTGGCAGGTATTTACGCCCCCGGCGAGCCTGAAGTGGTCCAGCAGGCGCTCATACGCATGTCATTCATCTGCTGTCCTTATTTCATCTGCGGCATTATGGATACCCTGGTGGGGGTTCTGCGGGGCCTGGGCAGCTCAGTGATTCCCATGATTACCTCCATCGTGGGGGCCTGCGGGCTACGCCTGCTCTGGGTAGCCGCCGTCTTCCCCCTCTACCATACTCCCTCCTGCCTCTTTTTGTCCTATCCCGTCACATGGTCCATCACCGCGCTGTTCCATTTCCTTTTCCTGATGCTGGTGGTGCGCCGCCGAGCCTTCGCCAAGGTGAGGAGCAATGGCCCCGCCTATCTGGCCACTGAGGGACAGCACCCCGAACCGGAACACTAAATCCTGCTTAGACAGGGCCACAGGCGGCTTCCTCAGTGGAAGCCGCCTGTGGCTTTATCCTCTCCGGCTGACTTTATTCCAAAGCCATTACTCTCAAAAATTTCCCGGGAAAATTTTCTGAAAGTATTTGACAAATGGTAACAAACATGTTACAATTCGGTTACAGTTTTTAAATCACAACTAAGGAGTATAATCATGGCAAATGAAAATCTGCCCCTTTCCTATAAAGGGCACCCCCTGCGCCGGAAAGACAATCTGATTTACTATGGAACTATGGCGGAGAAATATATCATCATGCTCCAGGTTCTGTCCAGCAAAAGTTTGAACGGGCTATCTGTGGCGGACAAGGTCTCCGTTCAGCTCCAGCTCACCGACCCTGATCTGAAAAGCCGGGATAGAGTGGTCAAAAAGAGCGAAAAAGACAGCCTCTATGCCGCAATGGACGTGGCTGCCGTCTGGCTTGACCGCGCCCTCGCCGGAAAATAATCCCCTTTTCACCCACTGGATAAGCCGTCTGTAAAAAAATAGGAGGACGTCAATATGGATTTCAAGCGCATCGCTTCCCGTCTCACCGCCGGTGTCCTGCTGGCCGGAACCCTGGTTACCCCCGCTCTTGCCGCCACTGGAACAGTCAACACCGAGGGCAGTTATCTGCACCTGCGCACCGAGGCCAACACCGATAGCTCTATTCTGAAGAATCTACCCCACAGCACCAAGGTTGAAATTCTCTCCGCCTTGGACAACGGCTGGTATCAGGTCTCCTTTGACGGTATAACCGGCTATGTATCGGGCAGTTATCTCACCGTCACCGAGGAAGACACTCAGATTAGCGACAATGCCGTCCCCGCCGCCGACGCGTCTGAGTCAGAAAAGATTTACATCAAGGTCACCGAGGGTCCGCTGAATATCCGTTCCGGCCCCGGCACCGAATATGACCGGGTCGGTTCTCTCTATGCCGGCCGTGTAATGGAGGTTACCGAGATTCTCACCGGTTGGTACAAGATCAAATCCGGCTATATCAGCGCCGACTACGCTGTGCAGATTGACGCCGCCGAGGCTCAGGCCGCTGCGACCAAGGGGCAGGAGATTGCCGATTACGCCCTCCAGTTTGTAGGTTATCCCTATGTCCACGGTGGCAGTTCCCCCAAAGGCTTCGACTGTTCCGGCTTTACCAGTTATGTGTACAAGCAGTTTGGCTACAGTATTAATCGCACTTGTTCCGGTCAGTTAGACAACGGAACTCCGGTTTCTATCAATGACCTCCAGCCCGGCGATATTGTGATCTTCAACAAGGGCAATGCCAGCACCCGGGCCACCCATGTAGGTCTGTACATCGGCAACAACCAGTTTGTCCACGCCTCCACCCCCACCAAAGGCGTTATCATCAATAAAATGAGCGATTATTATTATACCACCGGTTTCGTGGGAGCTCGCCGGATTGTCGACTGATTAGCATAGTTATTCAAATTATTTCAACAGCATAGAAAGCCTTTACAGTACTTGATGGAACGGCACCGCTTACGCAGTGCCGCTCCACTTTTTATCTCGACATACCAGTAATTAACATATCCCGGCATCACATCCTCTCCCCCATATGTAAACAATTTTTGAACCCTTCGGAAACCCCTTGACAATTCCCTCTGTCCGGTTAAAATAGTCAACAGGTTAATCATTAAGTGGTTAATTAATTTTTGAAAAGGAGGTTTTTCTGAAGTGTCCTCTCACGAGATGGAACTGCTTGCCCGCAGTCTGAGCAACGCCCACCGCTCGGCGGTGCAGGCGGAGCTGAACGCCGCGGGCCTGGAAAAGGTGGGGCACCCCATGCTGGTGTCCATCCTCCAGTCCGCCGATGAGGACCCGGAGGGCCAATTCCAGGCGCAGCGGGAGCTGGCCGACCTGCTCCACGTCTCCCCTCCCGCCATAGCCAACTCGTTAAAGTGTTTGGAACGGGACGGCTACGTCCGCCGGGAGCCC
>CATKHE010000208.1 GCA_949747935.1 uncultured Eubacteriales bacterium | reverse complement strand
TGGCTGATCCGGCCCGTGTACTCCCTGCGGAAGCTGTTCACCACCTGCTGATAGAGGTCCGCATCCACGTTCAGGGAAAGCACCTGAGGAATGCTCAGCGGTTCATCCCCCGCTTTCTCCAGCGGCTCCAGCTGAATGCTCCGCACCTCCTCCCAGGATTTCGGCGGATGGCGCAGGACAAACTCCAGCGCCGCACCGTAGGCGGCGGAGCGGCCTGCCGTAATTTTTCCATAGATCTTGATCTCCTCCAGATTCAGG
Organism: uncultured Eubacteriales bacterium; assembly: GCA_949747935.1. The sequence continues at coordinate 12,726 of CATKHE010000208.1, read as the reverse complement.
ATATCGTTTTCCGCCGGACGAATTTTCACGCTTGTAATCATGGTGCATCCTCCTTTTATTTCTCTATGTAGTGCTACAAACTACCCTGCACCAAATTATAGCGGACCTGACCCGCCCTGTCAAGTCCAAACATACAGCGGGGAAAATCCCGGCCCTCCGCGGCTTCTCCCCGCTGCTTCAGCATTTTCCCCATAATGTGCTGATAACCAGGAAAGCCAGTCAGATTTTGTCTGACTGGCTTTTTTCTATTCCCCCCTCCATTTCCCCCAGTCCGTCAGCACCCCCGTTTCTCTTGCGTGTCTCGAAAAATGATGTCCAGACATTATCAGCATAGAGGGCCAAAGTGACCAGGGTTCAGGTCAAATCGGAAGGGCGGCGGTATCCATATTCTGAAAGTATTTCTTCGCCAATTCAAAGAAATACTGTCCATATGGCGGAAGATACTTCCTTTTGTGACGAATGAACGCTATATCGTGGTATATAAACTCCCCATTCACCAGAATAGGAAAAACATGGACATCCGACTTGAGATTTTCCCGCATAAATACATAGTTGCCCTTTGAAATGATAGTGGCGAGAAAGTCCTCGTAATAATCCATCATAAAAAATTGAGGATAGTTGGAAGACACAGCCAAATTAGGAGTAAGGCCTTCCGTTTGAAAGCAGGTCTCCACCAGCTTGGATTCCCGAAACGTTAATAGGGGAAGACGAACAAAGTCCCGTATCGCCGCCCCTTTTCTGAACTTCCGGATCATGTCATCTGAATCCGCCCCGTAATACCTTCGAAGAAGGGAATCCTTCACCATCAGCAGGATGTAATCCTTTAAAAAAATCGTGGTGACCAGGTTCGCCTGATGCTTTTGGGGCACACTGAGAGAAAAATCCAGCTCTCCGGACAAAACCTTTTCGGCAAGGATGCTTGAGTGATAGTGATGGAGGTGTATCTGCACGCTTGGATACCGCTCTAAGAACTGCGCGATCAGCGCGCTGGCCAGCATGCTGGTGCGGTTTGGGCTGCACCCGATCTGAAGACAGCCCACCTCCTGCCGTTTGCCGGTCTCAATGCGGTTCTTCAGATTTTCCTCTTCCATCCGCTGTCCCTTCGCATACTCCAGCAGGACCTCCCCAAAATATGTGAGGGCAAGCCTGGGTTTTCGCTCAAAGAACTGGACGCCATAGTATCCCTCCAGCCGGGCGATATGATTGCTCAGGTTCTGCTGAGAAATATAAAGCCGGCGTGCTGTCTGAGAAAAATTTAAATCCTTCGACGCTTCCAGAAAATAGTACAGGCTGATGGTATCCAAACATATCTCCCCCCCAAAAGGCAGTACCCACAGTATAATGGGACACTGCCGGCTTGTCAAATTCTCATGACCGAGCTACAAGCAAATTTTGTGGATATACAAAAAATACATGTTTGTGTTTTGTTGGCTTATGATTTAAACTAACGATAAACCCGGGGGATCAAAGCACAAAATTCATCATTTTGCCCAATGCGATGACTGCGGTGCCCTGTGCCTCAATATAGCAGCCAGACGGACCGCATATATCGTCAGCATGATCTCTGTTATTGGCAGCTCAGGAGGAAAAATATGGGATATACCTTTTCAGAAAAAGCGATTGGCAAAAAGGCCGGCCGCACGGTGAGGGCCGGCGAGTGTGTGATTGTCCCGGTCGACGTTGTAATGGCCAGCGACACCACCGGTCCAATCGCGATCAAGGCCTTTCAGGACATGGGCGGAAAGAGACCCGCCAAGCCCGAGCGGAGCTTTTTTATCCTCGACCACGCGGTCCCCTGTCCCACCGAGAAAATCGCAAACCTGCACAGCCTGATCCGCAGCTTTTGCCGCGAACAGGGCTGCATCCTGTACGATCAAGAGGCGGGCGTCTGCCATCAGGTCATGCTTGAACATGAGCATGTCCATCAGGGAGACATTGTGCTGGGCGCCGACTCACACACTTGTTCTTATGGCGCGGTGGGGGCGTTTTCCACCGGCGTCGGCTCCACCGACCTGGGCGCCGCGCTGCTCACAGGAAAAACCTGGCTGCGCGTACCGGAAACGGTCAAAGTACATATGACCGGCCGTCTGCATCCTGGCGTCTCCGCCAAGGACGTGATTCTGAAAATTATCAGCGACATCACTAGCGACGGGGCCACCTATATGACGATGGAATTCTGCGGCGACGGCTTTGCCGCCTTCTCCAGGGAGGAAGCCGTTACCGTCTGTAACATGGCCATTGAGGCTGGGGGGAAAACCGGGGTTTTTGTCCCGGCGCTGACCGATCCTGACCTGATTCCAGACCAGGACGCCCAATATGCCAGGGAACTTTTCTACCGAGCGGAAGATATTGTGCCCATGGTCGCCTGCCCCCATTCGGTGGACAACGGAAAACCGGCCTCAGCGCTTGCGGGACAGAAAATCGACCTTGTGTATCTGGGCAGCTGTACAAACGCGCGGTTGAGCGACATTAAAATTGCCGCCGATATACTTCGGGGGAGAAAAATCGCAACTCGCATGCTGATCTGTCCGGCCTCCTCCGCCGTCCTCAGCGAGGCGGCGCGACTGGGTTTTCTCTCCGACCTGATTGCGTCCGGGGCCGCCTTTTCCGCACCGGGGTGCGGTCTGTGCGTTGGCACGCTGGGCGGCGTCCCCGGAAATGGAGAGTCGGTACTCTCAACCACCAACCGCAACTTCCTCGGAAGAATGGGGAACAATAAATCTTTTGTATATCTTGCGTCCCCCGCTACCGCCGCCGCCACGGCGCTCAGGGGAACCATCACTGATCCCAGGGAGGTATTGGCGTGATGAAACAGGGAACCGCACACAAATACGGCAGTCATATCAACACTGACCTGATTATCGCAGGAAAATATACCAAGACCTTAAACTTTCAAGACCTTGCCGACCACTGCCTGGAGGATCTGGATGAGACCTTCGTTCAAAAGGTAAGCCCCGGAGATCTGCTGGTCGCGGGGAAAAATTTCGGATGCGGCTCATCCCGTGAACAGGCTCCGCTGGCGCTCAAGTATGCCGGCATAGGCGCTGTGCTGGCGGAATCCTTTGCGAGAATTTTTTACCGCAACGCCATCAACGTGGGCATTCCCGCAGTCGTGTGCGATACCGCCCAGATTGCGGACGGCGATACGGTATCCCTTGACCTGGACGCCGGTACGGTTACGGTCAACGGTGAGGTTGTGCTCCCATGCCAAAAGCTGCCGGCAATTATGCAGAACATTCTTTCGGAAGGAGGTCTGGCCGTCTTTTTAAGAAAAAATGGAGATTTTATGTCTGAATAGCGGAAGAAGGAGGGGAGCCTATTGAAGAAAACAACACGGTTGAAGCAGTACATTCACGACCCGGATATTCTTATTATGCCGGGGGTCTACGACGCGCTGAGTGCGAAAATTGCCGAGAAATGCGGAGCGAAGGCCATACAGGTCTCCGGATACGGGCTGTCGGCCAGCTATCTGGGCCTGCCCGATGTAGCCATTCTCACCAAAACCCAGATGGTTGAGTTGACCCGCAATATTTGTAATGCCGTCCGCATCCCTGTCATGGCTGACGGAGATACCGGTTTTGGCAATGCCGTAAATCTTTACTATGCTGTGAAGGAATTTGAGGCGGCCGGCGCGGCCGGCGTCAATCTTGAGGACCAGTTTTTTCCAAAGCGCTGCGGCCACATGAATGGGAAGCAGATTATCCCCCTCGGCGAGGCTGTCAAAAAGATTGAAGCAGCGGCGGCGGCAAGGACCGACCCGGATTTTGTTATCAACGCCCGAACAGACGCCATCGCCGTGGCAGGGGTGGACGAGGCCATTCGCCGCGGCAACGCCTTCGCAAAGGCCGGCGCAGACCTTATTTTTGTAGAAGCCCCTACAAGGGCTGACGATATCAAGCGGGTAATTCAGTCCATTGATGCCCCCGTAAGCATCAACATGCTCTACAGCGGCAAAACGCCCCCCATTCCCATTCAGACTCTTCAGGAGTGGGGCGCCGCTCGGGTCAGTGTGCCGGTCGCATCCATTTTCGCCGCGGCGGGCGCGCTGGACCGGGCATTTACCATGATCCTCCGGGATCAGGGCAGTCTTCTCCTGGAAGACTCCTATGATTTTCAGCGTTTTACCGACCTGGTGGGTCTGCCTGAAATCAAAGAGCTGGAGCAAAAATACCTTGACAGCGCGGAGCTCTCCGCACGATATAACCAGTAGCTTATCATCAGGAGGTATATTATGAAAAAATTTTATGCAATCGTTTTGTCCGCAGCTATGGTCCTGGGCCTCACAGCATGTGGTTCTCCGGGCGCTCCCTCAAACGGGAGTGAGCCGGGCGGCAGCCCTTCCTCCAACAGCGGCGCGCCTTCCGTTTCTACCCAATGGAAAGCGGAAAAGCCCATCACAATCATCAACCCCTACAAGGCCGGCGGCGCGGGCGACCTTGAGGTCAAGGCCATGCAGCCCGCCCTTGAAGCGGCCCTTGGCCAGGCGGTTATCACCGATTATCTCACCACTGGCGGCGGCGTGGCCGCTTTCAGCAAGGTATACAACGCTGAGCCGGATGGATATACTCTGCTTTATATCAGCAATCCCGCGGCGATCACCAAGGAATTTACCGATGACGTGGATTATAAAGCTATGGATTTTACCTATCTCCGCAGTGTTTCCGCTGAGTTCCGCTGTATCGCGGCACGCCCTGGCGGCGGTATGCAGAGTCTCGACGACCTGGTTGAGCGTGCCGGCAGCGGTGAGCTGACCATTGCCCACTCCGGTATCGGCACCTCCGGACATATTCAGACCCTGCTTGTGGAAAACGCTTTGAACATTGATCTCAACGACGTTCCCTTTGAGGGGACCGCCGCCGCAAAGGCCGCTTTTCTTGGCGATCATGTCGATCTGTGGGCTATTGACTGTGTCTCCGTCGCTCCGCTGGTGGAGTCCGGCGACGCTGTGGTCCTGGCCGTCTGCGGCCCGGAGCGCTCACCTCTCCTGCCAGAGGTTCCAACCTTTGCGGAGCTGGGCTATGAGGGCGTGATTGCGGCTAACGCCCGTGGCTTTGTGGCTCCTCCCAATCTGCCTGACCACATCAAAGACGCCTTAATCACGGCGCTCGATTCAGCGATGGAGTCTGATGGCATGATCAGCTACGGCGAAAGCAGCGGCTCCACCTGGCACACCCTCTCCGGAGACGATTACCGCAGCTTCGCCCAGGAGACCTACGATTCCACAGCGGAGATCGCCGATCTGCTCCAATAAGGGGCGGTCAGATTCCCGCAGGAGGGAGAGACACAAATGAAGAAGCAAAAATGTCTGGAAGAAATCTTTGTTGTCGGCATACTGATTATTCTGTGTATCTATGTATTCCTGACCGCCGGCGGCTTTAAGGGGACCTCCAGCCTGTTCCCCCGCATTGTCTCCGCTTTGACCGCCATCCTGTGCTTTTTACAGCTCGGAGCCTCAGTGCGCAGCCTCCGCAGCCTCCAAAACACGCAGGAAGAGCCAGTTGGGAGCGGCAGAAGCTTCCTGCTTGCCAGCGCTTCCCTGGTGGTCTATGCCGCGCTCATTTTCCTGCTCGGCTACTATACGGCCACCCTGCTCTATCTCTGTGCCAGCATCTATCTCTTCGGTTACCGCAAAAAGCTTGTCATTGTCCTTGTCAGCGCCGGCATGATCGGATTCATCTATGGGCTGTTCCATCTCCTGATGTATGTCAACATGCCCAAAGGTCTGTTGTTCTAAAAGGAGGCGTAGGTTCATGTCTATACAGGGTCTGCTGCTCGCCGCAGCGCCTAATAATATTCTCCTTGGGATCCTCGGCACACTGATCGGCATGATAATCGGCGCTCTGCCGGGCTTAGGCGCAAATGTCGCCATGACCCTGGCCCTGCCGCTGACCTTCGGCTGGCCGGCGGACAGCGCCATCATTCTGCTCATGTCTCTCTACTGCGGCGCGACTTACGGCGGTTCCATCTCCGCAATCCTGCTGAACACCCCCGGCACCCCCGCCAGCGGCGCCACTGTTTATGACGGCTACCCCCTGGCTAAGCAGGGGAAAGGGGATATCGCCCTGGGGCTCTCCACCATGTCGTCCTTTGTTGGGGGCATTGTGGGTGCGATTCTGCTCTTCACAGTTACGCCTCTGATCGCCCAGCTGGTACTGAAATTCGGACCGGCGGAATCCTTTCTGATCGCGGTGCTGAGTCTCACCATCATCGGAGCGATGGGGGAGGACAAGCTTCTCAAGGGACTGATCTCCTGCGGCGTCGGGCTGATGCTCAGCTTTATTGGAATCGACGTGATGAACGGTTTTAAACGGTTCACATTTGGAAGCATTTATATGTCGGACGGTCTGTCGTCCATCATTGTGATGATTGGCCTCTTTGCCATATCGGAAATGATCTCCCTGATGAGCCGCGGGAATTCCTCGGTCTCCGAGGTGCTCAATGCCGGCAAAATTTCCAATGTGCTCAAGGGGTGCAGAATTGCCCTCAGACATCCGGTAAATCTCATCCGTTCCTCTGCCATTGGCGCGGTGATTGGCGCCATGCCAGCGCTGGGCGTCACAACGGCGGCGTTTATGTCCTATATGGTGACCGCCAACAGCTCCAAGCACCCTGAGACCTTCGGCCAGGGCGAACCGGAGGGCGTCATCGCCCCGGAATGCGCCAACAACGCCGTTACCGCCACCGCTTTAATGCCCACCCTGACTCTCGGCATTCCTGGCAGTTCCGTTATGGCAATTGTGCTTGGCGCGCTGACCATTCAGGGCATTGTCCCCGGACCGGAGATATTCAGCCATGACGCTCAGTACGTATACGCAATTATGTGGGCACTGTTTTTTATTAACACCTACATGCTTGTCATTGGCATTCTCGGCGGCGGATATATCAGCCGCATCACCATCATCCCCACCAGCATACTTGCACCTTCTGTCATGGTTCTCTGCGTGGTCGGTGCCTTCGCCATTCAGACGCAATGGCAGGACATCATCTGCGCCGTCATCTTTGGCTTTGTGGGTTATGGGATGAAACGCTACCATTTTTCCAGCCTGGGCCTGATTTTAGGGCTGATTCTGGGACCTATCGCAGAAACCTCCTTTCATCAGGCCCTCCGCATTGGAGGAGCGAAAATCTTTGTCAAAAGCCCCATCAGCATCATTCTCATTCTGTGCATCGTTTTTTCAATCGGCTATCCTATCGTGAAGAAACTGCTGAAGCATAAAAAAGCCGGCACCGCAGACGGGAAATAACAAAAATTCTCCCCACCAGGGGGAGCAAACAGCCGGCAGGAAGGCGCTGCTTTCCTGCCGGCCTGCTTTCACTGCTTCATTTCCAACAGAGTTCTTGCCACATTGTCGGCCCAGAGACGTCCACCGGCGATGGCCTCAGAGAGAGTATTGCCGTGTCCTCCCACCTCCACCAGGATATAGCCGGGGCAGAGCTGCTGGTTGTACCGGCTCTTGCGCAGGACGGTGGGCCGGGCCAGACTTGCATAGCCCTTCACCAGGTTCCGCTGGAGCCTGAGCGCAAAGGCCAAATTGTCCCGCCAGCGGGGGTGCTCCGCCCCTCCGGCGCCGGTGCCCAGCACCATCATCACTTGGGCCACCTTCTCCCCCGCCTCCTCGGACACCATTTTGTAGATCTCCCCTTCGCTCCCCACCAGGGCGTCCCGGTGGACGTCCAGTACCACCCGTATTGTGGGATATTTTTCCAGCCACTGCTCCACCAGCGCCTTGGAGCGGTCATAGGCCCCGTTATAGGCGGGGTAGTCGCACAGGGTGGCGTCGTGGATCACCTGAAAGCCATAGGTCCGGAAGACGGTGGCCATCTCCTCCCCCACCCGGACCACGTTGTGGGCGCAGTCGGTGGTGCGGTAGGGATCGCTCTCCTCATAAGTATCCCCGTCGGTCATGGAGTAGGCCTCGCTGCCGTGGGTGTGAACAATGAGAATCTGCGGGCCCTCCCCCAGGGGGACGTCCACCGTCCCCTCCTGGAGCAGGGAGGAATCCAGCTCCAGTCCGGTACGGTTATAGACATAGACCCCGCCGTCCCGGAGATAGGCGCTGCCCTCCTTGCCCCGGCCTGTCATCTCCACAATGCCCTCCTCCCCGGTGGAGGGCTGGAGATCTGGGGGCTCGGTGTCCTCCTGGTCCAGCCGGTCGGGGCTGTCGGAGTCGGACAGATCTGGCTCCACCCGAGTCCGGCGGCGCTCCAGCACCGCCTCCTCCCCTCCGGCCAGCAGGGGGGAGCCCTCCAGCAGCAGCCGGCCCCAGCCTGTCAGCCCCCGCTCCCGGCCGGGCAGTTCCCCCAACTGCGCCGCCATCAGGGAGACCGCCAGACCGGGCCGCTCCCCCAGGGCGGTCAGCCGCTCCCCCACGCCTCTCAGGTCCGCCGTCAGGCTCACGCCCCAAAGGGCCGCCAGCGCCAGCCCCAGGGCCACCCCCCGCCGCAGGGCCCGCACCCACCGGCCTGTCCCCTTGTCCGCCATAGTATCACTCCTTATCCTGCGTAAGAAACCGCTGTTATACCCAGTCTATGAGGGGCGGCGGGGGAATATGCCGGAAAACAGGAATCCCCGCCCGCCGCGGTTCACGCAGCGGGCGGGGACGCATTATTTGGCGACAAGCACTATGACGCTCCGGCCCCGGACCGTGATCCTCCCCCCGGAGACAGGGGCCTCGGTCTGTTCCGCCTGCCAGGTGTCCACCGCCCTGACCCACTGCATGGAGGCGGGCAGCTGGGGCAGGGTGACGGTCAGGTCCTCCCACCAGGCGTTGGACGCCACATAGACCGCCTGGGGTCCCTCGTCCCGCTCCCAGCCAGCGAACATAACGCCTATATAACGGTCATGGCCATCGAAGGGCCGGTCCCGCCAGGGGGTGACGCCATGAAAGCTGACGTCAGGAAAGCCGAGTGCCCCGTCGCCCGTCCTGCTCCGGAGGACCCGGTGCTCCTTGCGGAAGGCGATCATAAACCGGAAAAAGTCAAACATATCCCGGTTTTTCTCCAGCCGGTCCCAGTCCAGCCAGGAGATGATGTTGTCCTGGCAGTAGGCATTGTTGTTGCCGAACTGGGTGTTGCAGAACTCGTCTCCCGCCAGAAACATGGGGGTGCCCCGGCTGCACATGAGCAGGGCAAAGGCGTTGCGGCACATCCTCCGGCGCAGCTCGTTGACGGCCGGGTCCTCCGTTTCCCCCTCCACGCCGCAGTTCCAGCTGTTGTTGTCGTTGGCGCCGTCAGTGTTGTTCCAGCCGTTGGCCAGGTTGTGCTTCTCGTTGTAGCAGTACAGGTCCCACAAGGGGAAGCCGTCGTGACAGGTGACAAAGTTGATTGAGGCGTTGGTGCGGCCCTGACTGCCGTACATATCCGGCGAACCGGACAGCCGCAGGGCGGCCCCCTGGGCGCAGCCCTCGTCCCCCTTCAGATAGCGGCGGATGTCGTCCCGGTAGCGGCCATTCCACTCCGCCCACCGGTTCCAGGAGGGGAAGGTGCCCACCTGATAGAGCCCGCCCGCGTCCCAGGCCTCGGCGATGAGCTTCACGTCACCCAGGATGGGGTCGAAGGCCAGGGCCTGGAGCAGGGGGGGCGTTCCCATGGGGGAGCCGTCCTCGTTGCGGCCCAGGATGGAGGCCAGATCGAAGCGGAAGCCGTCGATGCGGTAGGTGGTCACCCAGTAGCGCAGGCAGTCCAGGATCATCTGCCGGACGATGGGGTGGTTGCAGTTCATGGTGTTGCCGCAGCCGGAGAAGTTGTAGTACTGGCCGTTGGGAGTAAGCAGGTAGTAAATATTGTTGTCAAAGCCCTTAAAGGAGAAGAAGGGCCCCTTCTCATTGCCCTCAGCGGTGTGGTTGAAGACCACGTCCAGATAGACCTCGATCCCCCGCTGGTTGCATGCCTGAATGAGCTGTTTCAGCTCGTTTCCCTCTCGGTTATACTCGGTGGAGGCGGTGTAGCTGGTGTTGGGCGCGAAAAAGCTGACCGTGCTGTAGCCCCAGTAGTTATACAGGGTGTTCCCGTCCACCTCCCGGTAGTCCTGCATCTCGTCAAACTCAAAAATGGGCATCAGCTCGATGGCATTGACTCCCAGCTCCTCCAGATAATCCAGCTTCTCCATAATGCCCGCGAAGGTGCCGGGGTGGACCACGCCGGAGGAGGGGTCCCGGGTAAAGCCCCGGACATGAAGCTCATAGATAATCAGATCCTCCATTGGAATAAGGGGCTGGGCCATGTCCGCCCAGTCGAAGTCGTCCTTCACCACCCGGGCCTTGTAGTGCTGGCCAAAGGGGGCCTTGGCCCCCCACTGACTTTGACCGGTAACCGCCTTGGCGTAGGGGTCCAGCAGATATTTACTCCGGTCGAAGACAAGTCCCTTCTGAGGATCGTAGGGGCCGTCCACCCGATAGGCGTACTCAAATTCCTCAATATTCAGCTTGAACACGATCATGGAGTACACATTGCCAATGCGGTAGTGCTGGGGGAAGGGGAGTACTGCGAAGGGCTCGTCCTGTTCCCGATGGAAGAGGAGAAGCTCAATGGAGGTGGCCCCGTGGGAGTGGACGGTAAAGTTGACGCCGCCGGGAATGGCGGTGGCGCCGTTGCTGTCGTAGAAGCCGGGGCGGACATCAAAGCCGGCGATGTGGTCCAGCGGAACCAGGTGAATGGCGCGGGGGAGGGCCGGCTGGGCGGCTCTCTCCATGGCAGGCGGGGTTTTCGGCATGGTTCGATCCTCCTTATACTAAATAATACCGTCTCCATTATACGCCTTTTTTTCAATTTGTCACCGCTTTTTATTTCGAGCCGGGAAACCCGGTATTTCAGCGTTTTTCCACTTGCGCACCTTGATAAAGTTTGTTATAATTCTAAAGAAGTCTCAAACAGCCTCCGGCGCCAAGCCGGCACACTGATAATTTAAAGTAAGGAGCGATCAATTATGGGTTTTTTCGGAGGATCAACCAGGCCGGAACCTTCCGCCGGCCCCGCTTTCGAGGAAGAGGCCTTCGAGGATGCGTTTGATTCCCTTCCCCCCCTGCCCAAGCCTCAGGACAACACCATCATTGCCAAGGGAGTCACCTTTACCGGCGTAGTCCAGGGCGAAGGCATTGTTCAAATCGAGGGCCGGCTGGAGGGCGAGATCAAGCTGAAGGGCTCGGTCACCGTCACCACCACCGGATTTGTCCAGGGCCCCATTACCGCCGACTCGGTGCGGGTGGCCGGCGAGGTTCAGGGCAGCATCACCGCCCGGGACCACCTGTGTCTGGAGCGCACGGGCAGTATTCACGGCGACGTGTCCACCTGTTCCCTGGTGGTGGAAAACGGGCGGCTGGACGGCAGCAGCAAAATGCTGGTTCCCCCCGAGCGCCCCTATGAGGTCCAGCCCTCTGAGATGACAGCGGACAGCACCTCCTTCGACCTCAACACAGACGAGGTATAATTTCAGCGGTCCGGAGTGTTTGCTCCGGACCGTTTTTTTGTCTTTTTTCTTAAATATAATTTTCAATATTATATTTGGTCATATTTCATATTGATATTTTCCGCAGGATAGGATATACTGTCATTGATAGCAATGTGCAGAATTGCTGACAGAAACCTGTAGGGACAGGTATGACACGCCCGCGATCACGACATACCCTGCATGATTGTGCGGGCGGATGGTATACCTCCCCACAGGTGCTGCGATTTTTGAAGAATGCTATAGAAGAATATTAACGCCGACGTCCCTCTGGAAAGGAGTGTGTCCTATGCGCACCCATACCATAGCTGCCAACCCCATCCTCCCCCCCGCCGCCGTTCCCCGGCCCCGCCGGCAAAGCGAGGTCCGCGACCCCTACGACGGCCTGCGGCCCTGGTCGGCCATTACCCACGGCGCAGGCGCCGTTCTGGCCCTGGCCGGCACCACAGCTCTGCTGATTCGGTCCGCGGCCCTGGACAAATGGCTGCTGTTCGGGCTGTTTTCCGTCTATGGCCTGTCCATGATCTGCCTCTACACCGCCAGCACCCTGTATCACTGTCTCAGCGTCTCCGTCCCCGGACGGCTGGCTTTGCGGAAATATGATCACTGCTCCATCTACCTGCTCATCGCCGGCAGCTACACCCCGCTGTGCCTCACCGCCCTGCGGGACGAGGGCGGCATCCCCCTGGTTGCCGCCGTGTGGATCCTGGCCGCCGCCGGCAGCGTTCTCACCATCGCCAAGCTGTCCATTCCCCGGTGGCTTACCAGCGCCATCTACCTCTTCATGGGCTGGCTGGCTATTTTTGCCATTGTCCCCATTTACCGTGTCCTGCCCGGCGAGGGTTTCTTCTGGCTGTTGGCCGGCGGACTGCTGTACACGGTGGGCGGCGTACTCTACGCCGTCAAGTGGCCCGGACGGAATAATCCCCGCTTTGGCTGCCACGAAATCTTCCACGTGTTTATCCTCCTGGGCAGTGTGGCCCACTTCGTCATGATGTACCGGATTGTACTCCGGCTGTAAGGCGGCACATCCCTCTTGACATTTCTCCCAGCCGGTGATATTATGTCACTGTTAAAATGGCTTTGATGGAGAAGCGGCCTGCAAAAGCACGCAGAGAGGGGCGTCCTGTGGTGAAAGCGCCCTGTGGGGAAGCCGGCCAGTACCACTCCGGAGCCGTCCGGGACGACCGGGCCGGGACCTCCCGTTACCGAGGACACGAGCGACGGCCAGAGCCGTAAGCAGGGTGGAACCGTGGGATGTTACCGTCTCACCCCTGAATTTT
>CATKHE010000207.1 GCA_949747935.1 uncultured Eubacteriales bacterium | reverse complement strand
GCACGCCCAGTACGGCGAAATACTGCTCTTTACCTCCGGCATCAAGGGCATGGTCCAGGACCTGCGCCGTGGAGAGGCCAGCTGTATTATCTTCGGCGACGCCGAGGAGATCAGCGCGGGCAGTCTGGTCCGCCGCACCAAAAAAACCGCCGGAATGCCTGTGGGTGACGATTTTCTGGGTCGGGTTGTGGACGCTCTGGGCGTTCCCGTGGATGGCCGGGGCCGCATTGAGGCGGAAGGCCGACGTCCCATCGAATCCCCCGCCCCCGGCATCCTGGACCGTCAGCCCGTCAACTCTCCCATGGAGACCGGTCTTCTGTCCATTGATTCCATGTTCCCCATCGGCCGGGGTCAGCGTGAGCTGATCATCGGCGACCGGCAGACCGGCAAGACAGCCATCGCTCTGGATACCATTCTGAACCAGAAGGGCAAGGACGTTGTCTGTATCTACGTGGCCATCGGGCAGAAGACCAGTTCCGTGGCTCAGCTGGTCGAAAATCTCTCCCGGCGCGGCGCTATGGAGTACACCTGTGTGGTCAGCGCCCCCGCGGGGTCCTCCGCGGCCCTCCAGTATATCGCTCCCTATGCCGGATGCGCTCTGGGAGAATATTTCATGGGCCGGGGACGGGACGTCCTTATCGTCTATGACGATCTGTCCAAGCACGCCATCGCCTATCGGGCCCTGTCCCTGCTGCTGGAGCGCTCCCCTGGACGGGAGGCCTACCCCGGCGACGTGTTCTACCTCCACTCCCGCCTGCTGGAGCGGGCGGCCCACCTCAGCGACGAGCTGGGGGGCGGCAGCATGACCGCCCTGCCCATTGTGGAGACTCAGGCGGGCGACGTATCCGCCTATATTCCCACCAATATCATCTCCATCACCGACGGTCAGATCTTCCTGGAGAGCGACCTGTTTTTCTCCGGCCAGCGCCCCGCAGTCAATGTGGGTCTGTCTGTCTCCCGTGTGGGAGGCGATGCACAGACCAAGGCTATGAAATCCGCCGCCGGAGCCATTCGGCTGGAGCTGGCCCAGTACCGTGAGATGGAGGTCTTCACCCAGTTCTCCAGTGATCTGGACGAGGCCACCAAGCACCAGCTCGCCTACGGTCAGGGACTGATGCGGCTGCTGCGGCAGCCCCAGTACGCCCCCTTCTCCCAGCACCAGCAGGTGATTGTCCTCACCGCCGCTTTGAATCACGTCATGCAGGACGTCCCGCTGGAACAGATGGACGCCTTCCGCTCCAGTCTTCTGGCCGCCATTGAGGAGGAGGCCCCGGATCTCTGCCGGCGGATCGACCAGACAGGCCGGCTTTCTCAGGAGGACCGGGAGGACCTCTTAAACCTGTCCCGGGATTTCCTATCCCGATTCCTCAGCGACGGAAAGCAGGGCGGCTGATATGGCGGGGGCAAAGGAAATCAAAACGCATATCCAAAGCGTACAGGAGACGCAGAAAATTACCAACGCCATGTACCTCATCGCCTCCACTAAACTGCGCCGGGCCCGCATGGACCTGGAGCACACCCGCCCCTACTTTGAGGCGCTGCGCCGGGAAATCAAGCGGATTTTCCGCACCGCCAACGATGTGGACAGCCGCTACTTCTACCCGATCGGAGACGATACCCCTCTGCCAGGCACCTACGGCTGTCTGGTAATTACCGCGGACAAGGGTCTGGCTGGCTCTTACAATCAAAACGCCATCCGACAGGCGCTCCAGCTGCTGGAACAGCACCCCGATACCAAGCTCTTCGTCGTCGGAGAGTACGGCAGACGCTTTTTCACCCAGCGAAATATCCCCATAGAACACAGCTTTCTCTATACCGCCCAAAATCCTACCATGGCCCGGGCCCGGGAGATCAGCGCACTGCTTCTGGACGGCTTCGACCGGGGTGAGCTGAAGGAAATCTTTGTGATCTACACCGACATGGCCAGCGCCATGTCCTTTCAGGCCCGTTCCGCCCGCCTGCTGCCCTTCCACCGGACCTATTTCGCTCCCCCCGAGGGGGAACAGGCTGTCACTGAGCCCTTTGAGTTTTTCCCCAGCATCAACGCTGTTCTGGACAATATGCTGCCCAGCTATATCTCCGGCTTTATTTACAGTGCCTTGATTGACAGCTTCTGCTGCGAGCAGAACGCCCGCATGACGGCTATGGACAACGCCAATCAAAACGCGGAAAATCTGTTGGGGGAGCTGTCCCTGGAGTTCAACCGGGTGCGTCAGGCCGCTATCACACAGGAAATCACCGAGGTCTCCGCCGGCGCCAAGGCTCAGCGTCAAAAGAAAGGAAGATGAGGGATTTGGAACAAGGAATCATTGTACAGATATCCGGTCCCGTGATCGATGTGGAAATTCAGGAAGGCGAGCTCCCCAAGCTGCGGGAGGAGCTTACCGTGGAAAAAGACGGCGTCACCCGGGTGATGGAGGTGGCGCAGCACATAGGCCGCAACACGGTGCGCTGCATCATGCTCTCCCCCAGCGAGGGGCTGGCCCGGGGGCTGGCTGTGGATATCCCCGGCCACCCCATCCAAGTCCCGGTGGGCCGGGCTACCCTGGGCCGGATGTTCAACGTGCTGGGACAGCCCATCGACGGTGGGGGTCCTCTGCCCCAGGGCACCCCCGTCCAGACCATCTACCGCAAGCCGCCCTCCTTTGAGGAGCAGAGTCCGGCCGTAGAGATTCTGGAGACGGGCATTAAGGTCATCGACCTGCTGGAGCCCTACCCCAGAGGGGGCAAAATCGGCCTGTTCGGCGGCGCTGGAGTAGGTAAAACCGTCCTGATCCAGGAGCTGATTCACAATGTGGCCATGGAGCACGGCGGCTACTCCATCTTTACCGGCGTGGGCGAGCGCAGCCGCGAGGGCAACGACCTTTGGCACGAGATGCGGGAGAGCGGCGTGTCCGACAAGACGGCCCTGGTCTTTGGTCAGATGAACGAATCCCCCGGCGTGCGCATGCGGGTGGCCCTGTCCGGCCTGACTATGGCGGAGCACTTCCGGGACAGGGAGCACAAGGACGTGCTGCTGTTTATTGATAACATCTTCCGCTTCGTCCAGGCGGGCAGCGAGGTGTCCACCCTGCTGGGACGGATGCCCTCCGCCGTGGGCTACCAGCCCACCCTGGCCAACGAAATGGGAGAGCTTCAGGAGCGGATCACCTCCACCAAGGACGGCTCCGTCACCTCCGTCCAGGCGGTCTATGTCCCCGCCGACGACCTCACCGACCCGGCCACCGCCACTACCTTCGCCCATTTGGACGCCACCACCGTTCTCAGCCGGCGTATCTCGGAGCAGGGCATCTACCCCGCCGTGGACCCTCTGGCCTCCTCCTCCCGGATCCTGGAGGCCGATGTGGTGGGGGAAACCCACTACCGCGTCGCCCGTCAGGTGCAGGAGATTCTTCAAAAATACCGGGAGCTGCAGGATATCATTGCCATCCTGGGCATGGACGAGCTCAGTGGCGAGGACCAGCGGACCGTATCCCGGGCCAGACGCATTCAGCGCTTCCTGGCCCAGCCCACCCATGTGGCGGAGAAATTTACCGGAATCCCAGGCGTCTACGTGCCTCTAAAGGACACCCTGGAGAGCTTCGGGGCCATCGTCAGCGGCGAGCTGGACCAGTATCCCGAGGCCGCCTTCTACAATGTGGGCACCTGGCGTGACGTGGTGGAGAAGGCTAGACGGATGGAAGCGGGTGAGGCCTGATGGAGACCTTTCAGGTTCACATCCTGGCGGCAGATAAGTCCTTTTATGAGGGCCCTTGCGTCAGCCTGACCATCCCCACCAGCGACGGAGAGCTGGGGATTCTGGCCCGGCACAGCCCTATGATCGCCGCTGTTCAGCCCGGCACCCTGCGCTATCAGACGCCCGGCCAGGCGCCCCAGCTGGCCGCCATCTCCCCGGGTATGGTGAAGATAGAAAAAAACGACGTTCTGGTTCTGGTGGATTCTGTGGAGCGGCCGGATGAGATTGATGCGGCCCGGGCTCAGCGGGAGGCCGACGAGTCCCGGGAGGCCCTTCTGCAAAAGAAGAGCCGTCAGGAGCACCAGATCGCCCAGGCAACCCTGGCCCGTGCCCTGAACCGGCTGAGAGTCAAAAACATGGGAATCGGAAGATAAGCATTCGGAAAGCGGAGAACGGCTATGTTTCAATATGGCGGAGATATCCTCTATCACTATACAGATTTTCAGGCTTTGGACGGTATTCTCCGCCACGCTCAGCTGCGGGTCAACAATGTTCTGCGCATGAATGACTCGGCGGAAATGCGCCATTTTATGAGCCGGCTCTGCGCCGCGGTTTCTGACCGTCTGACCGCCGAGGGCGACGTCCGCCGCGCCGGCGAGGTCCAGGCCCTGTTTCGTGAGGAGCTGAAAAAGGAATATTCCGCCTTTGCCGCCTGCTTCTCCTTTCACCGGGACGACGCGGCCCAGTGGGAACGTTATGGCAACCGGGGACGCGGCGTGTGCATCGCCTTCCGGCGGGAATATCTGGAAAAAATGGCCCAGGGCGCGCTGTCCCTTCAGGCGGTCTTTTATCAAAACAGCATGGCCGGCCACCCCATGGTGGAGGTTTTCTGCCGTCTGATTCGGGAGGGTGTTCCTCTGTCCGGGGAAGACCCGGCCGTCAGAAGGGCCATGTGTGACGCCTGGGCCTGTTCCGTCTCCTTCAAACACCCCTCCTTTCGCTCAGAATATGAGATGCGGCTGGTGGTTTCCCCCTTTGGGAAAGACGGTCTGGATATACAGCCCTGTTACCATGTGACCAAGGAACGAATTAAAAAATATTACCCGCTGGACCTGCGATCCATGTGTGAAAAAATCGGGATCCGCATGGAGGACCTAGTGACCGAGGTCATCATCGGCCCAGATTCCACCCAGTCCGCCGCCATTTTTCAGGACTATTTGCGGGACCACGGCCTGTGCGCTCTGGCGGAGCGGGTATCTTTGTCCGACTGTCCCCTGCGGGGGCTCTCCACATAGTCCGCGCAGGCATTCCAATCGAAAAAACGCCGCAGAGTACATGTGCTTTGCGGCGCTGGCTTCCTTCACATGTTCGGCTCCGCCGAACACAATCCCACCGCCCTGTGGAGGACGGGATTTTTAACGAGCTGAAAGCGGCGGATGATGCTTCTATCATCCGCCGCTTTGCGCTGATATATTTCGTTTTACTTCTTGGCGGGCAGGACAATGACCTGACCCTCATAGATAGTATTGGCGTTTTTCAGCCGGTCTGCGTTGCGCTCAAAGAGGGCCTTGTATTCAGCCGCCTTACCGTACTCGGCCGCGGCGATTTTGCCCAGAGTGCCGCCCTTTTTCACGGTGCAGCTGTTGGGAGCGTCGGGGGTGCTGGGTGTGGTCGGGGTACTGGGCTCGGTGGGCTGCTCCGTCCCAACGGGTATCAGCTCGGCGTAGTCGCTCTCGCACATCGGGGAGATACCATACAGCTTGTCAAGACAAATCCCAACTTCCTCTGGCCGGGTGGGGGAGGCAGTATAGGTTGTCACTCCCGTCAGCGGCCACGAGGGGCTGCTATTTGTATTACAAAAGGTTTTGATCTCAGGGTCCCACACATAACTTTCTCCGCTATTGTAGGCGTAGCTTTCTCTGTTATTCACAAAATCCTGATATGCCGCATATTCCGGCGAATTGCGGTCCATAGAGACAATGCTCCGCCTGTTGAGACCCTGGAGGAGGGGATCAGCGTACTTCCGGCCCTCCAGAGCCTCCACGGTGACGGTGGAGTTGTCCGCTACCACGTAAATTGTCTGCTCAAGAATAAACATCCCGTCATCGAAACTGTACCGGTGGGTCTCCTCCCGCAGGAATTCATGCATGGTGACTTTAAGGCCGAGGATCTGGTCCTCCACCACTTTTATCGTGCCCGCCGCAAATGCCGGGACAGTCCGGCCCAGACACATTACCAGGGCCAGCGCAAGGGATAGTAATTTTTTCTGTATACTCTCATTTCCTCTCTGTCTGTTTTTGAGCACCTTATCCTTTGCAATGCAAAGGATAGAAAGGCGCCTTTCTGCGTCGTATTATAATATGATTTTTCCCAAATTCCAATGGTAAATCGAAAAAAATGGAGTTCCTCAGTCATTTTTCTCGTAAATACCAGCCCGTTTCTTGCAATATATATAAAATTTATTAGAGTAATAACATATATTTTATAAAAAAATACAAATAAAATGCAAAAAAAACAGTGTAGAATAGAGGACGGAAATCCAATTCAGAGTTAGAAAGGAGTCGCTTAACATGGACTCAATCGAACGGAAGATACTGTCTGTCATCGACAGCCGGGCTGAGGAACTACAGGCTCTGGCCCAGGACCTGTACAGTCACGCCGAACAGGGATACCACGAGTACCGCACTGCCCAGGTGGTATCTGACTGTCTGAAAAAGCTGGGATTGGAAACCCGGGAGGGGCTGGCAATCACCGGTCTGAGGGCCAGCGTAGGCAAAACTGACGGCCCTAATGTGGCCTTGATCGGTGAGTTAGACGGCCTGGCCTGCCCCACTCATCCCATGGCCACCGAAAAAGGTTTCGCCCACTCCTGCGGCCACTACGCCCAGATTGTCTGTATGCTGGGAGCTGCCATGGCCCTCACCGATCCGGAGGTGGCCGCAAGCCTGGATGGCACCGCCACCTTCTTCGCTGTCCCCGCCGAGGAATTTCAAGGGGCCGACCTCCGGGATGAGGTCCGCCGCACCCACGACGTCCACTGCGCCGGAGGCAAGTGCGAGCTGCTGCGCCGGGGGGAGTTTGACGACATCGACATGGCCGTTACCACCCACTCCCTCATGGTGGATCGGGAGTCCGGCGTTGACCTGATGCTAGGCAACAGCAAATGCACCGGCTTCATCGGCAAAACTGTGCTGATTCATGGACGGGCCTCCCACGCCGCCGCCGCCCCTCACCTAGGCGTCAATGCCCTCAATGCCGCCTGTCTGGGTATGAGCGCTCTGGGCATGGTTCGGGAGACCTTCCAGGAGAAGGACTGCGTCCGTGTTCATCCCTACCTCCGCAAGGGAGGCGAGGCCATTAACATCGTTCCCAGCGAGGCTGTTGTGGACATGATGGTACGGGCCAACAATCAGGAGGCCATCGAAGCTGTCAGCACCAAGGTGGACAACTGCTTCAAGGGGGCCGCCATGGCCATCGGCTGCGATGTGGACATTATCAACGCCCAGGGCTACATGCCCTGTCCCGAACGCCTGCCAGACGACATTCTCTGGGACTGCGCCGGACTGCTGGGCGACGAGCTCAAGGTCAAATCCATTCCCGCCGGGGCCTGCAACACCGCCAGCACCGACGTGGGCGACCTGTTCGCCGTGATGCCAGTGCTCAATTTCACCTTCGGCGGCAGCTCCGGAGACCTGCATTCCAAGGATTACACAGTCTCCAATTCCACCACAGCCCATATTCTTCCCGCCAAAATGATGGCCCTGCTGGCCTATCGTCTGCTGAAAAACGGCGCGGCTGAGGCAAAGAAAATCATTGATGGCTATCAGGCCACCTATACACGGGACGAGTATAAAGCCTATACCCAAAAAATGAGCGGCTAACCGCCCCGCGCCCCTCCGGAAGGAGGGGCATTTTTTTCATTTCCCACAATTATTCTCACTCTACTGTACTGAATGATTAAATTATGAACAAATTATGAAAAACCTATTGTCAAACGATCAAAAATCCGTTATAATGAGGTATCACTTTTGGACAGAAGAGACATAAAGCGGGGCATGCCCCGCTTCCGCCGCGTCTCAGACGCGGCGCACTTCCAGTCAAGTGAGGGAAGAGAGAGGGAGCCTGGATATCTGAAACACATTCCATGCCTCCGGAAAGCCCGGCCTGTGTGCCGTCGGACCGGACTGACAAAGCGTCCGGGAAAAGGAAAGGAGTATCTATGCCTAAAGAAGCGAAACAATTGCAGAAAAAGGGCCTGCTTGACCGCATCCTAGACGCTATTGAGCGGGCAGGCAACAAGCTGCCAGACCCCATCACCCTGTTCTTGGGCCTTGCGGTCATCGTCGTTTTGATTTCCTGGCTGTGCAGCGCACTGGATGTTCAGGCCGTGAACCCCGCCACCCAAGAGGTTGTCAAGGTACAGAATCTGTTCTCCATCTGGGGTATCCAGTACCTGTGGAGCAACGTTATCACCAACTTCTCCGGCTTCGCCCCCTTGGGCATGGTGCTGGTAGCTGTAATTGGCTCTTCTGTGGCCGAAAAGAGCGGCTTCCTGGTCTCTTTGATGCAGAATTTCCTGGGCGGCGCCAAGGGCTGGATCGTCTCCGCCGTGGTCATTTTCCTGGGCATCAACCTGAACATCGCCGGCGACGCAGGCTTCATCATCCTGCCCCCTTTGGCCGCTATTTTGTTCATGTCCATTGGCCGCAGCCCCCTGCTGGGCCTGTATGTGGCCTTCGCCTCTGTGGCCGCCGGCTTCGTTGCCAACATTATGATCGGCTTGTCTGACGCGCTGGCCTACGGCTTTACCGAGCCCGCCGCCCAGATGTACGATCCCACCTATTCCGCCTCCATCGCCATTAACTGGTACTTCATGATCGTCTCCTGCGTCATTCTGACCGTTGCCGGCACCTTCATCACCGAGAAGATCATGGTTCACCGCTTCCCTGTCACCAAGGAAGATCTGTCCAAGTACGATTTTGACGAGAGTACTACCAACCTCACCCCCGTCCAGAAGAAGGGGCTGGCCGTGGCCGGCATCGCTGAGCTGGTCTACCTCGCCGTCGTGCTGCTGCTCTCCCTGCCGATTTTC
>CATKHE010000206.1 GCA_949747935.1 uncultured Eubacteriales bacterium | reverse complement strand
TGGAGGAGTTCCCGAGTGGCCAAAGGGGGCAGACTGTAAATCTGTTGCGTTTCGCTTCGGTGGTTCGAATCCACCCTCCTCCACCACGTCGGAGCAAGCTGTATTTGGTTTGCTCCGGCTTTTTTCATTTGCGCTGCAGTTTTTCTTTTCTCCGGATCAGAAAACCGCAGTTATAGAACTTCAGTTCTATAACTGCGTTAACAATACTACATCTCAATTCAAATGTCAACCGCTTAAATCGAAAATTTGTTCTATAATAGACCGCCTAAAGGGACTTTTCTCTCCGGCCCCCTCCGGAAATGTCCGCCCGAAAAAGCGAAAAACCGGCCCTGGACGAGAAGTCCAGGGCCGGTTTTATCATTCAGAAATACCGTTTTACGCCGTCAGGGGCAAGGGAGGCGTCGTCGCTGATGGTGATGGTGAATTTGATGTTATGCCGCTCGGCAAACTTACTCAGCCAGTCCAGGAACTTCTCGGTCTCGTGGTCGCACTCGCCACCCACAATCTTGGTCAGGCTGTCGATAAAAATGTGGGTAATATCATAGTTGCCAGCGTACATGCCGCTGATAAAGCCCTTCAAGGCGGTGTAGTCGGCGATATCATACTCGCTGGCCTCCACCAGGCGGATGTGGTAATGGATGTCGAAGGTCAGCTTGTTGCCTTTCTCAATGCAGACCACGTTGCCGTGCTCGGTCTGAACGGCGTTATTGATCATCTCAATCACGTTTTTGGTCTTGCCGGAGCCCTTCTTGCCCATGATAACACGAATCATGTGTATCACTCCTTATCGTTTTGACATTGGGGTGAACGCCCTCTGTTTACTTGTATTTTACCATAGCACCGCCGTTTTTTCAACTAAAATTATTGTGAATTTTTTTATCCAGAAACGGAGGCCAAAGCGGCCTCCGTTCTCTGATCCATATTGGGTTACAGCTTCGCCAGCAGCTCGGACCGCAGGTCCTCATAGCCGGGCTTGCCCAGGAGGGCGAACATGTTCTTCTTATAAGCCTCCACGCCGGGCTGGTCGAAGGGGTTGACCTCCAGCAGATAGCCGGACAGGCCGCAGACATACTCAAAGAAGTAGATCAGCCAGCCCACGCTCTCGGGGCTGATGGCGGGCAGCTCCAGCAGCACGTTGGGCACGCCGCCGTCCACATGGGCCAGGATAGTGCCCCGCATGGCCTGCTCAGCCACAAAGGCCAGGGGCTTTCCGGACAGGAAGTTGAGGCCGTCCACGTTGGCCGGGTCGCCGGGGATGGTAAACTCCCCCTTGGGTGCGAATTTTACCACCGTCTCGAACATCAGGCGCTCCCCTTGCTGGATATACTGCCCCATGGAGTGCAGATCGGCAGTGAACTCCACGCTGGCGGGGAAGAGGCCCTTGCCTTCCTTGCCCTCGCTCTCACCGTAGAGCTGCTTCCACCACTCAGAGAAGAATCGGAAGCTGGGCTCGTAGCAGGCCAGCAGCTCCACCTTTTTGCCCGCCTGATACAGGGCATGGCGGGCTGCAGCATACCGCCAGGCGGGGTTGTCCAAGCCGCCTGCGGCCAGCTCGTCCATGGCCTGACGGGCGCCCCCCATCAGCTGGGCGATGTCCACTCCCGCCGCGGCGATGGGCAGCAGACCCACGGCAGTGAGGACGGAGTAACGGCCGCCCACGTCGTCGGGCACCACAAACTCCTCGTAGCCCTCGGCGTCGGCCAGACCCTTCAGCGCCCCACGGGCCTTGTCGGTGGTGGCGTAAATGCGCTCCCTGGCCCCATCCTTGCCGTACTTCGCCTCCAGCATAGCCTTGAAAATGCGGAAGGCTACAGCGGGCTCGGTGGTGGTGCCCGACTTGGAGATGACGTTGACGGAGAAATCCCGGTCGCCGATGAGTTGGATCAGCTCCAGCAGGGCATCAGTGGACAGGCCGTTGCCGGCGAAGAAGACATCGGGGCTATCCTTCCTTTTCAGGTTGTAATTGGGGGAGCACAGCAGCTCAATGACCGCCCGGGCTCCCAGGTAGGAGCCGCCAATGCCGATGACTACCAGTACCTGTGACTGCCGCTGGATCTTCTTGGCCGCCGCCTGAATGCGGGTGAACTCCTCCTTGTCATAGTCTCGGGGCAGAGCCGTCCAGCCGGTAAAATCGCCGCCGGGACCGCTGTGGTCCGCCAGCATTCGGGCCGCCTTGGTCAGCCGCTCCTCCCGGGCGGACAAGTAGTCCTCCGGAATAAAGCCGCTCAGCTTGGAAAGATCAAGTTTTAACATGGAACATTCCTCCTCTGAAAGAATGGGATCGTACCTGCTTTTTATTATAGCACATTCCGCTCCGCTTTTCATGGAAAATTTTACGTTTCCCTGTTATCCCGAAATTTTCTCTTTTTCACGGAAAATTCCTTAGTCGCCGTTTAAAAAATAGAAATATGCACAACGGCGAGGAATTTTGCAGCCAGACAAACACAATTTTTTGCAGAAATCAGCGGGATAGCAATAAACTATTATACGAACAATGCAATCTGGCTGAACTGCGCTGTTCGTCAAATCGCCGGAGAAATTTCCGTCAAAGCGTCAAAATCAAAACTTAAGAGGATGCCCGCCGGGAGAAGAATCCCGGCAGGACATTTTTGCTTCCCGACGGCTTTCGCCAAAATAGTGGACATGCCCTTGCTATACTGGAATAAACTGGAAGGAGTGATGAGGCCATGGGAGACTGGCACAGCCGGAGCATGTCTCAGGTGATGGGGGAGGTGGAAGGTCGGCCTCAGGGGCTGACCCAGCGGGACGCGGCCCGGCGGCTGGAGAAGTACGGCCCCAACCAGCTGGCTCAACCCGACCCGCCCAGCCTCCTCATTCGGATTCTGGGTCAGCTGAAGGACCCTATGATCCTGGTGCTTCTGGCGGCGGCGGCCCTGTCGCTGGCGGCAAGCGGCGGTGAGGACTGGCTGGACGGGGTGATCATCCTGGTGATTGTGGTAGTCAACGGTGTGATTTCCATCACTCAGGAGGACCACGCCCAGCAGGCCCTGGAGGAACTGCGGCGGATGTCCTCGCCCCAAGCAAGCGCTCTTCGGGACGGGGAGCCCCGGCGGATCGCCGCCACCGCTCTGGTACCGGGAGACGTGATCCTCCTGGAGGCCGGGGACCAGGTCCCAGCTGATGCCCGTATTCTGGAGTGCAGCCGTCTCCAGGCCGACGAATCGGCTATGACCGGGGAATCCGTTCCAGTGGAGAAGCAGGTGGTGGAAGCGCTTCCGCAGGACACCCCGCTGGGCGACCGGGTAAATATGCTCATTTCAGGCACCCTTATCACCGCCGGCCGGGGGACCGCCCTGGTGGTATCCACCGGTATGGAGACCGAGATGGGACAAATCGCCGGACTCCTTTTGGAGCGCAGCGAGGGCGAGACCCCCCTCCAACGTCGGATGGCGGAAATCTCAAGGTCCCTGTCTTTTCTGTGCCTGGCGGTATGCGCCGTGATGTTCGGGGTGGGACTGTTCCAGGGCAAGGGGCTTCTGGACATGTTTCTCACCGCCGTCTCCCTGGCGGTGGCCGCCATCCCAGAGGGTCTGCCCGCCATTGTCACCATCGTTCTTGCCCTGGGAATCCAGCGGCTGGCAGGTCGGAACGCCATTGTGAAGAAGCTGCCGGCGGTGGAGACCCTGGGCTGCGCCGGGGTAATCTGTTCTGATAAGACGGGCACCCTCACCCAAAACAAAATGACCGTCCAGCAGGTCTGGCTCACCCCAGGGGCCCGGCGTCGGGAGGCCATGCTGGCCGGCTGCCTCTGCTCCGACGCCCGGCTGGAGTGGAGGGCTGGGGCCCCCACCGCCTCCGGCGACCCCACCGAGGGGGCGCTGGTAGTGTTCGCCGCCCAGGATGGGGTGGACCAGAGCCGGGAGCTGGAGCGGCTCCCGCGGGAAGGGGATATTCCCTTTGATTCCAACCGAAAGCTGATGACTACCATACATAAAAATGAGACAGGGATCTGGACCGCTTTTGTGAAGGGTGCCCCTGACGTGCTTCTGGGCCGGTGCGTCAGCACTCCCAAAGGCCCCATGACCCAGAGCGATCGGGCCCGAATCACCTCCGCCAATGAGGAGATGGCGAGCAAGGCCCTGCGGGTGATCGCCGTGGCCCGGCGGGAGCTGAGCCGTCTGCCCTCTGACCCGGAACCGGGACAGGTAGAGCAGGGGCTTACCTTTTTGGGCCTCTTCGGCCTGATGGACCCACCCCGGCCCGAGGTGCGGGCGGCAGTAGCCAAGTGCCACCTGGCCGGGGTGCGGCCGGTGATGATTACCGGCGACCACCGGGCCACGGCCCTGGCGGTAGCCCGGGAGTTGGAGATTGCCCGCCCCGGAGACTGGACGGTGACAGGGACGGAGCTGGACTTCATGCCCCAGGAGGTGCTGGAGGCAGACATTGAAAAATTTGCCGTCTTCGCCCGGGTATCCCCGGAGCATAAAATGCGCATTGTTCAGGCCTGGCAGAAGCGGGGAAAGGTAGTGGCCATGACGGGGGACGGGGTCAACGACGCCCCGGCCCTGAATGCCGCCGACATCGGCTGCGCCATGGGAAAAACGGGCACCGACGTGGCCAAAGGGGCGGCGGACATGATTCTCACCGACGACAATTTCTCCACCATCGTAGCCGCTATTGAGGAGGGCCGGGGCATTTATTCCAATATCCGCAAGGCCATCCACTATCTGCTCTCGTGCAACATTGGGGAAATTTTCACCATCTTCGCGGCCACGGTGGCTGGTTTTGGGCAGATGCCCCTGGTGCCGGTGCAGCTGCTGTGGCTCAATTTAGTGACGGATTCCCTCCCTGCCCTGGCCTTGGGGGTGGAACCAGTGGAGGAGGGTGTGATGGAGGAAGAACCCCGGGACACCTCCGCCGGGCTCTTTGACAGAAAATTCTCCCTCCGTCTGGCATGGCAGGGCCTGATGGTGGGGAGCCTCACTTTGACAGCCTATTTTTTGGGCCTCACCCGGCTGGGTGCCCCGGGAATGGAGGGGGCCGCCGCCAACACCATGGCCTTTGCCACCCTGACCCTCTGTCAGCTCTTCCACGCCTTCAATGTGCGCAGCGAGGACCGATCCCTCTTCGCCCAGGGGATACTGTCCAACCCGGCTATGAACCGGGCCTTTCTGGCAGGATTGGCTATGCAGCTGTCCGTTCTGCTCATCCCGCCCCTACAGGGCGTGTTCTCCGTGACACCGATGAACGCTCCTCAGTGGTTTACTGTCCTGGCCCTGGCCATGGCCCCCATCCCCATCTGCGAGTGGGCCAAGGGGCGGCAGAAGGTAAAGCCTGTGCTTGAACATACAGAAGTGAAAAAGTAAATAAGCGGCAGGCCCAAACTGCACTGCACCCCATTTGTTAAACAAGTATGGTATGCTTGTCTAACAAATGGGGTGCAGTGCAAGGTGGTGGGTATTTTTTCATGGGTTACATGCTCTGAGCTATCAGAGGCTGTCTAACCTTACTCTCCCATCGCGCGGTACAGAAACGTGACAATGTGTCCACGGGTGCAGGTATCAAAGGGAGAAAAGTGATTGTCGCCAGTGCCGCCGGTGATTTCCTGCTCCACCGCCCAGGCCACGGCCCGCGCGTAGTCCGCATCGGCGGGAACGTCGGTGAAGCCGGCCTTGCCGGCAGGCGTGGGGCTTCCCGCCGCCTGCCAGAGGTATTCCACGGTCATGGCGCGGGTACAGCTGGTATTAGCGCCGAAAACAGGACCAGCTACAATCCCCTTTTCGGCGGCCCACAGAGCCGCCTTGTAATAATAATCGGCAGTCTGAATATCAGTGAAGGGGTTTGCCACTGTCGGCTCCGCACAGCCGTTGGCACGCCACAGGAAAGTTAAAATCTGCGCCCTATTGCAAGTATCGTCGGGCGAGAAGGTGGTCTCGGTGGTGCCGCCGGTAATGTTTTTTTCGATCGCCCATTTGACCGGCTTGGCATAATAGGCATCATCGGGCACATCGTCAAAGCTGATTTCCGGTTCTTCCGGAATATCAGTTTCTCCCTGGTCTGTCTCACTGCCGTCCTGTCCAGGCTCGGGCATTTCCTGTGTGGGAACCGTAAAGGTGCCCTCCTGCCGGTGGCTTTGAGAGAGGAAATAAACCGAGGGGTCGAAATAGCGGGCATCATACATGCTGCCGTCACCCGGACGGCTCCAAGTGGAATCCAGGAAGATCCATTTCCCGTCCACATAAGCGGCATTCCAGGCATGGCGGCCGCCCCCGGCCCGGCCATGGATGCAGACGGCGGGGATCCCGGAGGCCTGGAGGAGCGCCCTGGTCAGATTAGAAAAACCGCCGCACACCGCCTTTCGGCTGGTCAGTACGTCGTCCGCTGTGGTAGCGGTCGTGCTGGAATGGCCCCCGAAATAGGCATAATCATAGTCAATATTTTGGGCTACCCACTGGTTGATAGCCTTGGCCTTGTCATAATCACGGGTCAGCCCCGCGGTGATCTCCTTTGCCTTTGCGGTGATGGCGTCGCTGCGGACGGCAAGATAACGCTTCGGGTCGCCCAATTGGTCGACGGACGCCTGGTTGGAGGCTACTGCTTCCGCATAAGCAGTGCTGGGAATGTTCCTGATCTCCTGCAGCTTGGGCACCTCGCCCCCAATACGGCTCCAGAACTGGCTCTCATTCAGGTCCTTCAGCTCCTCCACCGCCCTGCCCTTGCGTGGGAACACAATGCTGGTGAGGGATTCACAGCCGCTGACCAGACCGCTCCCGATGTAATCCATATTTTCCGGCAGGGTAAGGGACAGGATATTGGTGGAGCAGAACGCGGCTCCGCCCAAGCGTTTCAAGCCGGTGGGCAGCCGAATCGCACCAGTCAGGCTGGAGTACTCAAAGGCCCGTTCATCGATCTCGACCAGAGAAGCGGGGAAATTGATGCTCTTGAGCAAGGTGCAGTTCCCGAAGGACTGCGGGCCAAGATATTCCAGCCCCGTGGGCAGGGTCATTTGACTGAGAGAGGAACAGCGCTGGAACGCCTGTTCCTCTATGCGGGTGACCCCCGCGGGCAGAATGACTCGAGTAATAAAACGCTGCTCCGCAAACGCTCTTTTACCAATGACAGTAACTCCATCCGGGACAGTGACAGTGGTAGCGGAGCCAGTATATTCCACCAGAACCCCTTTCTCAATGACAAAGTCAGCGGAAGGGGAGCCAGGGTCTTTGTCGGAACCAGGATCAGGTTCTTCCCCGGACCCGGTATCGGGGACAGTACCTCCACCCGCCGCAGTCATATACTGGAAAGGGGTGTTGAAAAAATAGTTTTCAATTTCCTTCTCTGAAAAATTGTGCCCGATCCAGGACACTTGAGAAAGCTTCTCACTGTGTCCAAAGGCACCGGCACCCAGGCTCTTCAGGGAGGAGGGAAGCGTGACGCTGGAAAGGTAGCTGCCCTCAAAAGCGGTTTCTCCGATACTCACCAGACCTTCCGGAAAATTAATCTGCGTGACATGGGCCTCTTCAAAGGCCCGGTCGCCAATCACCCGCAGCGTGGAGGGCAGGGTCACCTTTACCGACGGAACCAGATCTCCCAAAAAACAGAACGCCTCATCGTCGATCTTAACACAGCCTTCCGGAATGACCACAGACGAAACAAAGGACCGGTTGATGGCAAAGGCCCCGGGGGCAATCTCAGTTACTCCGGCCGGGATCTTCACATCTCCTCCGCTGCCGTTGTACTCCACCAAGATCCCGTTTTCAACAACAAATACATTGTCAGCGGCAAAAACGGGAACACATAGTCCCAAACACAGGGACAGAGCCAGTGCCAAGGATATCATCTTTTGTTTCATATGCTTCTTCCTCTCAATTTTAGTCTTCCAACAGGACCCTGCCGGACAGGGAGGACTGCCTCCGCCCGGTGGGCTGCCGGAAACATAAAAGCGGTGCTGAGCGTATGACTCAACACCGCCTGACTGAACCCAATCAAAGCGAAACACCAAACCCATTCCAAACTGTTTCCTGTTGCAAATTGGGCGATATAACAGTATAATAGGAGATACAGTGTAGTCTTTCGAGACTATAGTGTTGAGTGGGGATAACACTCTTCATCGGAGTATAGCGGGTTGCAGCCCGCTATGCTCTGCCGCTATTTATGTCTCCATGGCCATTTTAACCTATGACGGCAGAAATTGCAAGGCCGTTTTCGGGGAAAGTTTGTAAAAACAGACTTCCCCACTTTTTATTAAGGGTTGCAGATTTTTTAACTGTTTAGGGAGGCTGCTCTCAAAAGCAGGGACTGAAACTTACCTTTACAATATTTTTTGTACATGCTATGTTTTGGGGCAAAAGCTACTACCGCTTTGGAAAAGGCGCTTTTTGTTCTTAGAAGCTGTATTCACAAAGGCAAAAGAATGTGGTAAACAATAGCATGGAAAACGCAGTTGCTGCAGCATCGGAGGCTCCGGCTATCCGGATAAGCGGCTGCAAGGGCAATATCTTGGAGGCCGGCATATCCGTCCCCAAAGAGAAATTAGTCAATTCTCAAAATTAACTCCAGCACCCTTTTAGCACAAATCTCCAAGTCGCCCCGGCTGACCGCTCCCAGCTTCACGGCCTCCTCCATACGCTCCGGGTAGCCGTTGGCCATTTTCAGATCGTTCCCGGCCAGGATTTCCTTATACTGCTCCCCGCGGGTCCACCAGTCGGACATCACCAATCCGGCGTAGCCCCACTCCTCCCGGAGAATAGAGGTCAGCAGTTCCCGGCTCTCCGAGGCCCGCCGGCCGTTGACGACGTTGTAGGAGCTCATGATGGCCCAGGGCTGTTCCTCCCGAACAATGATTTCAAAAGCCTTCAGGTAAATCT